>CANGUS010000092.1 GCA_947457085.1 Bacteroidota bacterium | reverse complement strand
TCAAATAAATACATTTTAACAAGCTATATTTTACAATAAAAAAAGTGGAAATAATTTTAATTAATGATTTCATAATATTGAATAAATAATTTACTTGTTACGAGTTTTATATTTGCAAATCTTAAATCATTTATATGATATGATGAGAAAATTTTACATTATTTCATTCATTTTATTATTCTAAAATTTATTTTTTGTAATTAATCAAAATGAATTACATGTAGAGTTAAAATACTAACATATCTTAAAATGATATTATAAAATTTAAAGTAAACTATTATTTATATTCTAATGAAGATATTAAAACAATTATTTGTAATTTTTACAATAATAATTTCTACAAAATTCAGCTCATTTGGACAAGCCAACCCTTTTATAAATGTATTGCCATCAAATTCAGGTATTGTAGCCACTGGTGGTACTATCGATATTGTTGTAACCATAGGAAATACGGGACCTGTTTCAGCAGTTCCACAGGCAAAGCTCAGACCAATTATCCAAGTACCAGCTTCAGTTGCCTTTTTACCCATTGCCCAACAAACCGGCTTACCGGCTGGATGGACTATTTTAACAAATTCAGGTACCCAATTGAGACTTTGTAATTCAACCGATGCGATTCCAGTAAATACGAGTCGCACTATTATATTAAAGGTACAAGGTGTTACTGTTGCGCCTGCACAAACATTTTCAGGAAATATAAATTTTGGAAATGGGACTACCTGTGCTGCTGGTACTGCAGTTGCTGGTGATCTTACTATAGATAATTCAGCCCTTTCAACAATAGAAGTAGTAGCAGGATGCACTATGGGAGTTACAGCTACAGCAGGTACCATTTTATGCAATGGTGATTTAACAAATATTACTTGTAATGTTACCAACCCTCCAGCTGTTGGTCCTGTCGAGTACAATATTTCAGGAACTACAACTTGGCAATCAAGTACTATTTTTACTGTGCCAGCAGGGAACTATACGATAACTGCAAGAGATAGCAGCAACCCTCAAGGTTGTATTACGAACACAAATATTGCAATCACAGAACCGATAGCAGTGCCAACTACCGTTGTAAATATAATAGATCCTACCTGTACCAATTCTTTAGGTGTTGTTACGATTACTTCAGATACCACTGGTTTGATTTATAGTGTAGACGGAGGTTCTTTTAACAGCTATCCAACAAGCGGTTATATATTGGGTTCGGGAGCACATACTATTTTAGCAAAAAATGCAAGTAATTGTAGTCCTGCTATCACTAACTTTACAATCAATGTTCAACCGCCTACCCCATTAACACCTACCATAGATTCGGTTACACAACCTACTTGTACAGTTTCTACTGGTTCTGTTCATTTATCAAATTTACCAGCTGGTCAATGGACTATCAATCCAGGAAATATAAGTGGTAACACAACAACTACTTCTATAAATAATCTTGCTGCTGGCAGTTATTCTTTCAATGTAACCAATTCGTTTGGTTGTACTTCTTCTAATGTTGCTTCAATAACGATCAATACAGTAGCAAATGCACCACTTGAACCACTTGTAAATATTACTCAGCCTACTTGTACAGTTTCTACAGGTAGTGTTTTAATTACTTCAGATACAACAGGCTTAACTTTTAGTTTAGATGGAGGACCATTCAGTGCTTATCCTGTAGGAGGTTATACCGGTATAGTTACTGGCACCCATTCATTGATAGCAGCACAAGCGTTAGCGTTAGGTGGTTGTCTTTCTCCATTTACATACATTACCATAGACCCTCAGCCTCTTTCTCCTGCTTTACCTAGTTTAAGTATTACACAACCTACTTGTACAAAAGCTACTGGAGAAATCGTTGTGGTTAGCGATACTACAGCACTCACATTTAGTTTTGATGGTGCGCCATACAGCAGTTATCCGGCTAATGGTTTTATTGCAAATGCAGGAGTTCATACTTTAGCAGTACAAAATTTGAGTGGTTGTGCCCCAACTATAGTCAATAATATTGAAATTAACCCACAGCCACAAACTCCTAACATCAGTGCTTCGGCAACTCCAATCACTTGTTTTGGAGATTTTAGCAACATCACAGCTACAGCTACAGGTGGCATTTTACCATATGAGTTCAGTATCAATGATACATTATTTTTAAGTACAAATATTTTTACAGTTCCTGCAGGCAATTACAGAATTACAGTCAGAGATTCTAATGGGTGTTCAAATAAAACAGACACAATCTTTTTAACACAACCACTTCCAATTACCGGAACAGTTGTAGCCACTCCAATACTTTGTAATGGTGACAGTAGTATTGTTACAATATCAGCAAGCGGTGGTGTAGGTGCATACGAATATAGTTTAAATAATGACTTATATCAAAATTCAAATATTTTTGTTGTGCCAGCAGGCAATTATACGGTAGACATCCGATTAATAAATAATCCTTCGTGTTATGCAACAACAAATCCAACAATAAATATTATTCAACCTGAGAAATTAAAAATAGTTGCGGCTTACGATGCAATTAAATATTGTGGAGATAGCACGATGATAAATATTTCTGCTAGTGGTGGAAAGCCCCCATACATTGGCTTGGGTGAGTTTATTAAAGGACCTGGCGTATGGACATTCACTGTAGTTGATTCGAATGGATGCTCGGTTACTTCTGACATTACACTTATGCCTCCTGGCTGTCTAGAATTAAATGTATACCCTAATCCTGCGCAAAATAGTATCAGTATTGATCACTCTGCAGCAATTACTAGTGGAGCTTATTTTCAAATTTTAACAGAAAGTGGTGCCAAGATAATGTCTCAAAAGGTGAAAGAAAATTCATATTTTAACACGATAGATATCAGTGCACTTGCAAAAGGAGTTTACTTATTGGTTTATATAAATGGTAAGGAAATCAAAGTTGCAAAATTTACTAAGGTAGGTATGTAATAAAATATAAAAAATTTATTGCAAACAGTTTTAGGTATCTAATATTAATAAAAATAATATTCAAACAAAATTATAAATCACAAATACAGAATAAATAGAAAATGAAATTTTTTAAACTAATAATTTTTACACTGGCAACAACACTGATTGCATTGAATGTTTTTGGACAAGCGAATCCGTTTATAAATGTATTACCATCAAATTCAGGCGTTGTAATTGTAGGAGGTACCATTGACATAGTAGTTACCATAGGGAATACTGGACCAGTTTCAACAGTTGCACAAGCTAAGCTTAGACCAATTATACAAGTACCAACTTCAGTTACCTTTTTACCAACTGCCCAACAAACTGGCCTACCTGCTGGCTGGTCTATATTAACAAACACTGGTTCTCAACTACGACTTTGCAATTCAACCGATCCAATTCCAGTAAATACAAGTCGTACCATTATACTAAAGGTACAAGCTGGTAATGTTGTTACAGCTGCACAAACTTTTTCAGGGAACATAAATTTCGGAAATGGGACTACTTGTGCAAATGGCACCCAAGTTGCTGGTGATCAAACTACAGATAATGCTGCTTTGTCAACCATAGAAGTAGTTGCTAGTTATCCACTTCCGTTAATTTTAAACAACTTTTCTCTAACGTCTGACAATTGTAAAGTACACCTAAATTGGAGTACTTCTTTTGAAAAAAATATTGAAAAATTTGAAATTGAAAAATCGGAGACTAGTAATGCGAAATGGAAAACAATCGGAAACGTAGCAGCACAATCTAATTCGTCTACCAATACAACATATTACTTTAAAGATGATAATATAATCAGCAATAAAGCAGTAATGTATCGTTTAAAGATGATGGATATAGATGGTTCGTTTATGTACTCACCTATTTTAAATACAGTGTTAAAATGCGATGAGCAAAATCTAACCGTATACCCCAATCCAGTAACTAATGGTAAACTTAATGTCAACTTAAATAGTACTGTGAATGTAGAAGCAAACCTTACTACTGCAACTGGTCAATACATAAAGAATATTGTATTAAAGAATGGCTTAAATGACATCGATGTATCAGATTTGAGCAATGGAGTATATATCTTAAGCACAAAATCTGAAAACGGTATCAATCAAAATGTAAAAGTTACTATTCAGAAATAATACCATTCAAATAATCAAAAAATAGAAATAGTATTCAATTAATATTTACCCATTGTAGCATTTATTTTACTTCTTAAATAAAATATTTACCACACTTCAAACTTCAAACAATTTTTAAAATGAAATCAAAATATTTACTTATTATATTCCTATTCATTGGAAGTACGGCTTTTGCCCAAAAGGGAATAATTACAGGTAAGGTAGTACATAGCCAGACTGGTTTACCACTGAGTGGAGATACCATCACTTTAATTGAAAAGAATATTTTTACCATTTCAGATCAAAATGGTGTTTTTACTTTCGGAAAACTTCAAGCAGGAAACTATTCTTTAAAATGTAAACGTAAAGGATATGTCGAAAAAATTGTTACAGATATTAGTGTAGGTGAAAATGAAAGTAAAGAAATTAATATTTCATTAAGTATTGCCGCTAAACAACTAAAAGGTGCTGTGATAGCCGCTCAAAGAGTGAAAGGTGCAGGGGAAACCGTAGCTACTTTATTAGTAGCACAAAAAAACAGTGCGAGTGTGAGTGATGGTGTTTCAGCAGAAACAATTAAGAAAACACCCGATAAAAGTAGCAGTGATGTGATAAAACGCGTTACAGGAGCAAGTATCCAAAATGATAAGTTTGCTGTAATACGTGGTTTAAATGATCGTTACAATGCATCGTTTATAAACGGTGCCCCATTACCAAGTACAGAAAGTGATAGGAAAGCATTTGCATATGATATTTTTCCATCAGGAATTATCGATAATTTAGTGATTTTTAAAACGGCTACTCCAGACAAAACAGCAGAGTTTGGGGGAGGAATTATTGAAATTACTACAAAGTCTACTTCATCTAAGCCAATTTCTATTATTTCAATAAGTCAAGGTTACAACAATTTGATAACTGGGAAAAAAAGCTTTGCTTCTGAAATGAAAGGCAGTAGAGATTGGTTAGGTTTAGATGATGGTACACGGGCATTGCCAAGTGGCATACCTTCTGATAAACAAGGCTTTATAAATTCATCAACTACAGATAAACTTGGATATGCAAAATTATTTGGGAAGTACAAGTGGGGAGTAGAAGAAGTTGGAACTAGACCGAACTTAAGTTTACAATTAGTAAAAAGTCTAAACATAAAAAGAAAAGAAAAAGAATTTATTTCATCCCTATTTTCAGTTACCTATAATAGAAGCAATACATTTTTAACTGGAGAACGTAATTCCTTCAATGGTAATGGTAGTAACATTAACGACCCTGATTATGCTCCTGTACAAGAGAGAAAATTCATTGATTCTGTGTATAATGAAGAGGTAATTTGGTCGGCATTGGCTAACTTTGGTATTAAGATAAATAATAGGAATAATATCAGTTGGAAAAATAACTTGAGCGTAAACACTGATAATACATTAGTGAAGCGAAGAGGGTATACTGAATATACATTAGATTCAACCAACAAAATACAAGAAATATTTCGAAATTTTGTTTCAGATAAAATTATCAACAGTCAGCTACTAGGTGATCACCAAATTGGTAAATTTAAAACAAAAATAAATTGGTTAGTTGCATACAGCAAAGTGGAGAGAATTACACCATTTCAAGCTATTTCCAATAACAGTCGCTTGGGCAGTGGTACAGTAACCGCAGGTTTAAATGGAACCATGATATCTGCTAATTCCCAAGAAAATCTTAAAACTGCTAAATTAGACATTTCGCAACCTTATACACTTTTTAAAGGTAGCCAAAATATGTTTAAAATGGGAGTAGGATACCTAGGCAGAGAAAGAGATTATGATAATAGAGTATTAGGTTTTGCAGAACTTCAAGCAGGTGGACCTTATGAGGTAGATTATTCAATATTAAATTTACCTTATGAACAGATTTTTTTGACACAAAACTTAGGTGTACTTTCTAATGGTAAAGCATCTATATTGGTGAATGACGGTACTGTTCCGAACTCTGCTTATGATGCAGCTTCTTCAGTGTTGCATGCCTACTTAATGAATGATCAGCGGTACAAAAAATTTAGATTGATTTATGGGGTAAGGATAGAAAAATTTAATCAAAAATTAGTGGCTGAACAACGTGGATTAGGTGCAATCAATGTCGATTATACAAAGCTAGATTATAATCCTTCAGCTAATTTAGTTTATTCATTAACTGAAAAAACAAATGTACGATTGTCATACAGCAAAACGTTAAATAGACCTGAATACAGAGAATTAGCCAATTTTGGTTTCCCAGAATATCTTACAGGTTTTTTTGTTTTTGGTGATTCAAGATTAAAAAGGGCAAGTATCAATAATTTCGATGTTAGATATGAATTTTTCCCAGGCAGAGCACAGTTGCTTTCTGTATCTGCTTTTCACAAAGACATCACAAATCCAATTGAGTTTTCCACTTCATCAGCTTTCGCAAGTGAGGCACAATACGTTCAAAGCAAGTCTGCAACCATTTCTGGTGCAGAACTTGAATTCAGGGTTCTTTTATCTACTCTTTTTGCAAGAAAAAATGAAAAATCTGTGCTGAATAATTTTACGTTGTCAGGTAATGGGACGATTACACGATCGTCTGTAGATCTTGGTAGTAGTTTAAATGGAGGTATTAGTTCGCGTCCTTTACAAGGTCAGTCGCCTTACATCATCAATGTTGGATTAAGTTATGTTGGTGATAGTTCTGGTTTATCATCTACCTTGTCACTCAATAGAATTGGAAGAAGGCTTGCCGTTGCAGGTAGTAATTTATTGCCTGAATTTTTTGATAAGGAAAGAACTGTAGTTGATTTTCAAATCGCTAAAACGTTCTTAGATAATAAACTTGAATTAAAATTCAATGCCAGAGATTTATTAGCTCAAGATATCATTACGTACCTAGATTTTGATAGAAGCAGAACGTATACTGACAAAGATAAAATTTTTACTAAAAATAGAGCACCTAGAATGTTTATATTCAGTGCAACTTTTAAATTTTAATACAGTAATTGTTCATTGCCATAATGCCATCATTATGCAATGAAAATTTAGCAACATCTATTGACTAAGTCTACTGCTGTTTCCATTTTTGCTGTTTATAAAATG
>CANGUS010000091.1 GCA_947457085.1 Bacteroidota bacterium | reverse complement strand
TCCTGACAGCTGTCAACTTTTTAGAGGGCTGTCGGGTTCATTGGCAAAATGTTTGTAAACTTGTTTGTCAACAAAGGAAGGAAAAAATTTGTTCATCCAAACAGTTAATTTCCCTTGGGTAGTCATAATGATGGTTCTTTTTCTTTTTTCAATCCCTTTTATAATGATTGAAGCACATTCCTCAGCACTCATTAATTTACTCTCATTCATCGGCGTTTCACTTTGTGCATTTCCGCTTGCATTTAATGCCGTGTTTCTGATATTGGTAGATACAAATCCAGGTGAAACCCACATTACATTGACACCTGTTTTTAAGAGTTCAATTCTAAGCGACTCTAAAAATCCTTGCATCGCGAATTTAGATGAAGAATAACCTGTTCTGCAAGGCAAACCTTTGTAGCCAGCGATAGATGAAATGCCTAAAATACTTCCTTTTGATTTCAAAATATAAGGAAGGGCATACTTTGTGCAGTATACAGTTCCCCAAAAATTAATATCCATAGATTGTTTTAAAACAGTTAAATCTACTTCTTGAAACATTGCTCGCATGCTTATTCCTGCATTATTAATTAAAATATCGATAGAATGAAATGCATTTATTGATTTTTCTATATATTTTTTACAATCTTCTTCATTGCTTACGTCTGCTTGAACGGTTAATAGGTTTTTGTTGTTCATTTCAGTTGAAAATAACAACAATGATTCTTCATTTCTGCTACAAACAGAGACTTTCGCTCCCTTTGCAAGGAAATCGATGGCCAAGGCTTTTCCTATACCCGAAGTGGCTCCTGTTATTAAAACTACTTTGTTTTCAAAAAAATTATTCATGAATTGCAAAAATACTTTACTAATTTGGTTTGGAAGTTAAAAATATTATTATACATTTGCACTCCGATCGTAAAGAAAGGGAGTTGATTTCGTAGCTCAGCTGGTAGAGCACATCACTTTTAATGATGGGGTCTTGGGTTCGAATCCCAACGGAATCACAAAGGGCTTGTTAAAAACAAGCCCTTTTTTATGGTATAAACTGACCCACTTAAATCCTACATTTTCGAACATTTTATTCTTCATTCCAATGTACTGTTTTTTGAAAGTAGATTTTCATTTTTGTTAGTGCAAAGAGTATTTAGTACGATGCAACTTAAATAATATTTTGTTAAAACTTACACAACGTAAACTGGTTATGCAGTTGCTATATAGATTTGTTTTTAACAAATAAACAGATCAACATTTTTGATTTTTAATACCCATTATTTAACCCATGAAATTTGTTTTATTTCCATCCCACCATACTTTTTTTGGATATTTAAACTAAATTTTTTCATTGTTTTTAAGTTAAATTTTGAAAAAAAATCAAAATATGTCAAATCTGACATTGTTAGATTCAGAATAAAAATCAAATTTTACATGTGAATATATCAAAAGCAGAATTATGTACCTCAATAGGGATTGTGATACGCGATTTGAGATTAGCAGAGAAAAAAAGTATAGAGACTCTCTCAGAAGAAATAGATATTGGGCACTCTCAATTATCTAGAATAGAAAGAGGTAAGATAAATACTTCCATATATCAACTCTACAAAATTTTAACCGCCTTGAATGTACCTATGAATACCTTTGTAAAGGTACTCAAATCGACTATCGTTAAAGTGAAAAAAGAAAAACGAAAAAAACGAAATAATGAAAAAGAAAAATAGCGCACGATATTAGCTCATTTTTGCCAAATAGGATTAACTAATTATTACCCCAGCCAATTTGATTCCTATAAGGTCAGCTTAACCGTTGACCTTTTTTGTGTGATCATATGTAAGCTTACAGAGGGTTAGTAAGATTTATCCTCTATGCTTTCATAAATTTTAGCATAGCTCATGTAGCGTTCTTCAGAAATAGTACCTAAACGAACGGCTTCTTTAACTGCGCAACCAGGCTCATTTAAATGCAAGCAATTGTTGTACTTACAATTTACCAATTCTTTTTTTATCTCAGGGAAATAGCCCGATAATTCGGCTTTTGAAATAGAGACCACGCCCAGCTCTCGAATGCCTGGTGTATCTATTAATTGACCACCTTCAAGTAAATCATGCATTTCGGCAAATGTGGTGGTATGCATTCCCTTCCCACTCCATTCAGAAACTTCTTGTGTAAAAATATCTTTTTCTGGTAAAATTTTATTAACCAAAGTCGATTTTCCAACGCCACTGTGGCCGGTAACCAAACTTACTTTATCTTTTAGTAAGGAAAGAAAATCATCTATTCCTTCATTTTTTTCAGCTGAAATTAAAAGCACTTGATAGCCTATTTCATGGTATATTTTTTTTACTTCTTCAAAATAGGCAATATCTTCTTCTTCCAATAAATCCGATTTATTAAAAATAATGACAGCAGGAATGTGGTAGGCTTCGCAGGTTACTAAAAATCGATCGATGAAACCCAGGGAGGTTTTTGGATCTTTTAGGGTAGCAATTATAAGGCTTTGATCTACATTGGATGCTACAATATGAATTAAGTGCTTACTGTGGGGCGATGAACGAACTAAATAGTTTTTTCGTTTGTCAATCCCTATGATCATGCCTGTTTTTTCTTCAATATCTTCTAATTCAATACGCACAATGTCACCAACAGCTATTGGATTGGTAGAGGTAATTGTTTTGTCTATCTTGAATTTTCCTTTTATTCTACAATTGTAAAAAAGTCCGTCTGCTGCCTTGACAATATACCAACTTCCAGTAGACTTATAAATGGTTGCTTTCAAAAAATAATTTATTTCAACTTGATGTTAAACATTTTCGAATTAAAAACAACCGTTGCATCGTCGTCACAATTGCCTTCTCCATAGTTTATAGTTCGTAAAGCATGTCCTTGTGGTTGCAACTCTACTTTTCCTTCATTGATGTGTTTACACAATGCTCGATCAAAAACAAGTGGTTTTATGATATTGGAAGCATAATAAACTTTATATTCATTGAGCCCATTTCCACTGCCAATATATTCAAATACGTCGTCGCTCCAAACAGGGGTTGTTGAACCTTCAGTTTGTATTCTATCACGATCAGCATTCCAAACTAAGGTATCCAATACCAATGGTTTTAAATATTTACCTTTCGTAATTACTTTATAGTATGGTTGAGATTCTATATTTCGACCATTGTTGGTCATAGTAATGGTTCCAAAAACTTGATGTTCATCAATAAAATAATTTTCGAAAGAAACATTGACAATGCCTAATGAGTCAGCATAATCAGTACCTGTATAGCTAATTAATATTTTACCTTTTCTATTTCTACCATCGGCACACAAACAATTAACCGCACCAAAATCAATCGTGATTTTTCTAGGCATGCTGATTTTATCATGGGTTATGTAGGTACAATAGTTTTTATAATTTGATAGAAGTTCTCCAGTTTGTTTTGTAGCTGCATCATCTGCAATGTCGATTGCATTGCTGAAAATCATTTCTCCTGTGGTTTGATCAACTGCATAACTCGTATTTGTATCTCGTTCTCTAACACATGAAGCGAAAGAAAATAAACCAATTAAGCCAAGAAGCATTAGGTGAGTATATTTCATTTTTCCAGTTTCTTTAAAATATCGTTTAAAAGTAGTACAAATCAATTAATTCGTAGTAAATATTTTTAAAAATTTACATATCAAACATCAAATAGTGTATAAAATCGCTAAAAATTGAAAATTTCTATGTCGGTTATGGTATTAAAAAATACAGAATTCAACATTCTTGTTTTCAGGTAGGAATTACCATTTTATTTGTAAAAAAATGGCCGTAGGTACATTTAGCAAAATAGTAGTTGCGTTATTATCTGATTTTGAAGTAGTGATTTGAGAGGGTTGTCCTTGAAAATCATTGGTCGTTGTGACATCGGTTTTGGTGTTGCCGTGTTTAAAATAATAATTCAACTCTGTTCCAATAAACACTCTTGAATTTATTTTATATCGTAAATTCATAGCTGGTCCGCCACCAAATCGAGCGATATTACTTTTACTGCTGATGACTGTTTTTTGAAAATTAAATTCTTGTGCCGAAATGGTCTTGTTATTTAATAAATCATACAAAATGTGAAAAGAAAATTGGGAAGTAAATTTTCGAGTCAATGGAATTTGTTTTTGAACTCCGATTCGAAAGAATAAATCATTGATATATGTTTCTTTCTTTGTATTGCCATCGTTGTCAAAAATATTATTAAAAGTATATCCTAATCCTGCATCTACTCCCCAGTTTGAACGTGTATGGGAAGCAGTATACGTTAATAAATAGGGATTATTAATGCTTGGATTATTATTACTGAAGTTAAATACTTGTCGAATTAATTGATTGGCTTGAACTCCCAAAACATGGTTCCATTTTTTTTGATAGCAAGCAGCCGAATCTTGTGCCGTTGATTTGATAGTAAAGAATAGACAAAAGATCACAAAGATTTGTTTAAAATGCATATTTATCTTGATTTAAAAGGGCTAGATAAATTAGGATTCGTGATGGTTTTATAATCTGTCATGCTGCCTAAAAAAGCAATAATCGCTTTTTTATCACTTTCACTGATATTGAATGATATAGGCGTACCATCTGGATTTTGTAAACGACTATCTAAATGACTATTTGCTTTAATATTATTGCTGTAGTGTTCTAATACATCCTCTAAACTTTTAAATCGACCATCGTGCATGTATGGTGCAGTGAGGGCTACATTGTGCAAATCGGGTACTTTAAATTTTCCTTCATCTGCACTTGAATTGGTTACACTCATTCTTCCTTTGTCGGTGTTATTTAAGTCTAAGCCAATGTTTGCAAAGTCTTCCGTAATATATGGCCCAACATTAGGGTGATGACATTTAGCACAATTATAAGTGGTATTAAATAATTGTTCGCCTTGTTGTTCTAATGCCGATAATGGATGAAGTTGTGTTCCATTGAACATTTTCGACTGATCAAATCGAGCATTTTGAGTAGTTATTTGACTGATAAATTGAACCATTGCATTTGCTATAATTGTCATATCTAACTTATCTACTTGATAAGCATTTTGCACTAAAGATTTATAATATGGAAGTTGGTTCAATTTAGTAATGAGTGCTTCAGGATTATCCATACCCATTTCAATATGATTTGCAATGGGTTTCGAAATTAATGAGGTTATATTTCTTTCTCTTCCATCCCAAAATAAAGGGGTATTTATTTCGAATCCAATATCCATTATTGAAGTGTTTCCTAAATTTTGAATGGCTATAGAGTTTCTACCTGTTAATTTATTCTCAAACCCTCTGCTTTGCGCTACATTGTCTGCAAAAGCTACTTCTTGTTTGTGGCAACTAGCACAGGAAACCGAATTGTTTACAGACAATGCTTTATCATAAAATAAAACCCTTCCTAAATGTATTTTAGAATTCCATTCTGGAGAAGTTGATTTGAAACCATAATCGGGTTCATTGGTGTCTAAATAGGTTTCAGCAATTTTGCTGTTTTCAAATTTATTACAAGATAAAATGGTAATCAAACCAGTGATCAAGCTAAAAACAAATATTTTATTTGAAAAATGTGGTTTCATGTTTTATAATTTGAAAATTAAAATTAAGCTATTTTTAAAAAAAGACGAAAAACAAAAGGAGCACGTTAGTAGAATTTTTAAAATCAGCAGCTATGAATGGCTTCAGCTAATATCTTAATAAGCTGATTGTCTTTTTCTAGCGCATTGCCAACAACAATAATATCAGCCCCGGCTTGGCAATTGGCGATTGCTTTTTCTGGGCTCGAAATCCCTCCACCAACTATCAATGGAATTGAAATTTGATTAGATACTTTTTGAATCATATTTTCACTGACAGGGTTAATTGCGCCACTGCCAGCATCCATGTATAAAACATTTTTCCCTAAGAACTCCCCTGCAATAGCTGTACAAACGGCAATATCATCTTTGTCATATGGAATAGGCGCACTGTTGCTCATATAGGAAACCGCGGTGGGTTTTCCACCATCTACTACAATGTAACCAGTAGAAATAATTTCTAAGCCACTGGCTTTTATTTTGGGTGCCGAAACTACATGTGCTCCAATTAATAATTCGGGATTTCTGCCAGAAATTAATGCTAAATACAACAGGGCATCGGCTTCTTTACTTACTTGGGATGGACTGCCTGGGAACAGAATAACGGGTATCGAGCTTTTTGATTTAAATGTTTTGATACATTCGTCTAGGTGATTGCTGAGCATTAAACTTCCACCCATAAACACAAAATCAACTTTTGCTTCGTTGCATAATTGAGCAGTTTCAATAATTTGATTCATGTCGGTATTGTCCGGATCAATTAAAACGGCAAATGCTTTTTTATTTTGCTTTCGCAGGTTTACGAATCGATTAAGTACTGATTTTGAAGACATCTGGCAAAGATATTAATTAAAATGAGATAACATAATTACCAAACTTTTTTGTCTGTACCATTGTCTATGTTATATTTATGTTATATTTACTGAGTGTTATGATCAAAAAAATAGTATTAATTACCTCCTTATTGCTTTGTTTTGTTGCTGTTATCCATGCTCAAAGTTGGGTTTGGGCACAGCGCTATGGGATGCGAAAAGGGAATAAAGTATCATGTGTAAAAACAGATGACTCTGGATATGTATATATAGCAGGATATTTTACACAACAAATTACTTTAGGAACCAATGCCTTGCCGTTATCATATACGATAAACCAAACTAGTAAAGAAGCATTTATAGCAAAATTAGACAGCAATGGGTATTGCTATTGGGCTCGAAGTGGAGGCAGTGTTTTTGATGATCGGGTTTTAGGTATGGACGTAGACAGTGCTGGAAATAGCATTATAGTAGGAACTTATTATGGAACTACTTTTACTATGGGTCCTGTAGTACTTAATAACTCGGGGTTAGGAGGAGGAGATCAAGGTTTTATCATGAAACACGATAGAAATGGTAATTTGTTGTGGGGTCGGTTTGCTGGAAGTAAATCATTCGGAGACGACCATGCCTATGATGCCGTGTTTGATAAAAATGGAAATGCCTATATTATAGGTTTTTTAACGGGGGATACACTCACCTGTAGCGGACAAATTCAATATCCAAATGTAAATGCAGGCACAACGCTTGTGCACAAACATTGTTATTGGATTGCCAAAGTAAATGCCAATGGGCAGTTTCAATGGATAAGAACGTT
>CANGUS010000090.1 GCA_947457085.1 Bacteroidota bacterium | reverse complement strand
TATTTCCCCAGGCAATCGTTGCTGCAAAAAATCCGGCAATTTCAATATCTTGTTTGAGCGTAAATAAATGAGGAATTGATATAGGGTCTTTCTCAATAAATTCTATTGAGTTGTATTTTTTAACTTGCTCATCCAATATTTTTTTCAGCGCTTTGCTCATGATGTCAGTATGAAAAAACGTCTTTCCCAATTCGGAAAAGACGTTTAAAATTATCCAATCATAATAGGGGTCTATAGAATTATAAAGCCAATGCTTGTTCTAAGTCTGCTATTAAATCGTCCGCATCTTCAATCCCTACACTTAAACGAATTAATGAATCGGCCAATCCATTTTTCAATCGCTCTTCTCTTGGAATTGATCCGTGTGTCATGCTTGCAGGATGTCCTATCAAACTTTCTACACCGCCTAAAGATTCTGCCAAAGCAAATAATTTGGTGCCACTTAATACTTTCAATGCCTTCTCCATGTTATCGCCTTTTAATACAAACGATATCATTCCACCAAATCCTTTCATTTGTTTTTTTGCGACTGCATGGTTTGGATGATCTTCAAATCCAATCCAATATACTTTTTCAACTGCCGAATGATTGCGTAAATAATGGGCAATTTTTTCACCGTTTTCACAATGACGTTGCATACGTACATGCAACGTTTTAATCCCACGAAGTACTAACCAACAGTCATGTGGTCCTGGAACAGCACCACAAGAATTTTGAATAAAACTTAATTTTTCATTCAACTCATCCGTGTTTACTATTAATACGCCATGTACAACATCCGAATGGCCTCCTAAATATTTTGTTGCAGAATGCAATACAATATCAGCACCTAATTTAATAGGATTTTGTAAATAGGGCGATGCAAATGTATTGTCTACTACCAACAACAAATTGTGCTTTTTGGCCAATTTTGAAAAGGCTTCAATGTCAATAATATTTAACAATGGATTGGTTGGAGTTTCTATCCACAACATTTTTGTATTGGCATTTATCAATGCTTCAGCAGCACTCACATCACTCATACCTGTGAAATGAAAATTGATCCCGTAAGGTTGAAATATTTTAGTAAAAATACGGTAGGTGCCACCATATAAATCATTGGTTGAAATAACCTCATCCCCTGGTTTTAATAGTTTCATGACAGCATCTGAAGCTGCCAAACCTGATCCGAAGCTTAAGGCATGTTTGCCATATTCTATTGCCGCTAAAGCGTTTTGCAAAGCTGTACGCGTAGGATTTTGTGTTCGAGCATACTCATATCCTTTGTGTTTCCCTGGTGCTTCTTGCACATAGGTTGAAGTTTGATAAATAGGCGTCATGATTGCCCCCGTGGTTGGGTCGGGTTCTACACCGGCATGAATTAATAAAGTGTCTAACTTATAATTATTGTTCTCCATGAATTATTTTTTAAGTGTGCAAATATAGTAAAACGATTTTCGAATAACGATTTTAGTTGGGAGGAGTTTTGAGGGATGCTTATCTATGGGCGTTGTTTGTTAGCAGTACTGTGTTAGTTTAGTGTCCCTGCAAAATCCCAATAGTGTGATGCCTTTTTCTTTGCAAAAATCTACAGCCAAACTGGAGGGTGCAGATACCGCAGCTAAATATGGTATTTTTGCTTTATAGCATTTACTCACAATTTCATAGGATATTCTTCCACTAACGATTAAACAAAGGGCATTGGATAATTCATTTTTCAGCAACAAACTACCAATCGCTTTATCCACTGCATTGTGCCGTCCAATATCTTCCATTGCCACTTGCAAATTATTATTTGTGTCGAAGATTGCTGCTGCATGGGAGCCACCTGTTTTTTTAAATAATTTTTGTTCCAAGCTCATTTTTTGAAAAAAATCTAAAATAGTAGCCGGTGCCAATGCTATTTTTGGCGTTAACTTTTCTCCTGCTAACTCTAAATGGGTATCTTCTTTGCCACACATTCCACAGCTGGTTACAGACATTAAATTTCTTTTGGTATGAATGCCATCTTCAATTTCTTCTTGAGGAATAGCCACATTTACTTTCGTAATATATCCTTTTTGATTTGTTTCAATAACAGAAAAAATAGGATGGTTATTTCCATGATAAACATCCTCGCTCAATAGGATCCCTCGAGTGAGTGCTTCTTCGAAACCAGGCGAACGCATCGTGATGGTATATGGATTGCCATTGATTGCGATACTTAACATTTCTTCTACGGTCAGGGCGTCTTCCACAGATTGAAAAATGCCGTTTTCATATTTTATAGCTTCTACTATTTGCACAAGGATATAATTGTTTAACCAAAGATACATTTTTGCATTTTATTCATCAATAAAAAAGAGGAGACCCAACTCCTCTTTCTAGTATCTATAAAATCTTTTTTTTCTTTATGAAAGTCCACTTATTTTCCCAGCATTGTCTATGTCCATATGTTCCGATGCAGGAATAGCAGGCAAACCAGGCATGCGCATCATGTCTCCTAAAATAGGGATAATAAAACCAGCGCCAGCAGCAAATTCAAACTCACGAACGTTGATGGTAAAGCCAGTAGGGCGGCCTACTACGCTTTCTTTATCGCTTAAAGACTTTTGAGTTTTTGCCATGCAGATGGGAAGTTTATCATAGCCTAAAGATGCAATTTGTTTTAATTGTGTTCTTGCCTTCGATGAATATTCTACATCCAATGCGCCATAAATTTCGGTAGCAATGGTTTTTATTTTTTCTTCTACAGAAAGATTCCAATCGTATAATGGTTTAAAATGATTGGTTCCACTTTCTATTACATCACAAACCGTTTGCGCCAACTCTTTGGTTCCTTCACCTCCTTTAGCAAAGCCATAAGACACTACCGCTTTTACGCCATGTTTAGCACATTGTGCTTGCACATAATTGATTTCTTCCTCCGTATCGGCTGGGAAATAATTAATAGCAACAACCGGTGTGATGCCAAATTTTTTACAGTTTTCAATATGCTTTTCTAAGTTTTCAAAACCTTTGGATACTCTTTCGATACTGGCCGTATTATACTCCTCTTTTTTAGCTCCTCCATGGTGACGCAATGCGCGAATAGTTGCAACCAATACAATCGCATCGGGTGCTAAATTGCCATAACCACATTTTATATCCATGAATTTTTCTGCACCTAAATCGGCACCAAAGCCTGCTTCTGTTACTACATAATCGCCCAAGCTCAAGCCCATTTTGGTTGCCAAAATGGTATTGGTTCCTTGTGCAATATTGGCAAAGGGCCCTCCATGAAGAATCGCAGGATTCCCTTCTAAGGTTTGTACCAAATTGGGTTTAATGGCATCTTTTAACAACAAGGCCATCGCACCTGCTGCTTTTAAATCGCGTGCATAAATAGGTTTTTTGTCAAATGTGTATCCAACAAAAATGTTTCCTAAACGAAGTTTTAAATCATCTATGTCTTTGCTCATGCAAAGGATCGCCATCACTTCTGAAGCGGGTGTAATATTAAAACCATCTTCACGAGGTATGCCATTTAATGTGCCACCCAATCCAATTGTAATTTGACGCAAAGCTCTGTCGTTCATATCCATCACTCGTTTCCATTTGATCGTTCGGGGGTCAATACCTAAATTGCCTACTTTGTTTTGTAAATTATTATCTATTAATGCGGCTAATAAATTGTTGGCTTTTTCAATGGCGGCAAAATCTCCTGTGAAGTGTAAATTAATATCTTCCATCGGAATCACTTGGCTATAGCCACCGCCAGCAGCACCTCCTTTGATGCCAAAAACAGGGCCCAAGCTTGGCTCACGCAAAACCACAACCGCTTTTTTGCCAATTTTATTTAAACCCTCATTGAGCCCAATAGAAACAGTTGTTTTTCCTTCTCCAGCAGGTGTCGGGTTTACTGCGGAAACTAAAATTAATTTCGCTTTTTTTATTTTGTCTTCATCAATTAATTCCAATGGCAACTTGGCTTTGTTTTTACCATAATATTGCAAATCATCTTCTGTGATTCCAATTTTAGCAGCAATGGTTTTAATGTGTTTTATTTCGGCAGCTTGTGCAATGTCTAAATCTGAAAGCATAATTTTAAAGGATTAATTTTTTGTTTAGTAAATGAAATGCTGACAACTGACAACAGTCGACCAACAACTAGATAACGAATATAAAATAATTTTAGAGAAAGTTCAAACGAATGTACTTTTCTATTCGTTTAAGAACGTAAATTGCAATGTATATGAAACCACATCTATTCTTTACCCTCCTATTATTATGTATCAGTAGCTTTTCATTTGGACATGTGCTATTTGAGACTCAACCTTGTATCAGCAAAAATAAGATCAGCATCAGTGTTGGCTATGGTGCCCCAAGTGTTGTTAGAACCTTTCTGAAAATAAATAATAAAGACAAAGATTATAAAATAATAGGCTATGGCCCCTACATGGTAAAAGCCGATTATATGCTCACTAAAAAGTGGAGTATTGGTTTGAATTTTTCTTACAGCTTTTCTCGTTTATCATGGATGGATGATGGTTGGGATTCCACCATAAAAGCGAAAAGACCCTATGAATATGGAGTAGAGGCGGAAGAGTTTGCCGGACTGGTAAGAAGTAATTATCATTTCTATAATAAAAATAAAATAGATGCCTATGTTGGCTTAGGAATTGGTTTCGGACGAATTTATTTAGGAACCTATACCTTGGCACCTCAAAATCAATTTTCGGTAGCGTACTCTATTCCCAAGCCTGTGAGTTTTGAAACTACAGTGGGTATGCGCTATTATTTTACCAAGCATATTGGGGTATATTCTGAGTTTGGTTTAGGGAAAGCATGGTTTATTTTTAATAAATATTTTATTCCAGAATCTATTTTTCAAGCTGGGGTCAATGTGAAGTTTTAAAAATAATTTGCGGCTAAACATCGCACCGTGCATTTGAAATCAATGAATCTCTTTTATTCGCATTCTTGATATTCATCCAAGTCAAACACTTCTGTATTGGATATTTTATCATGTTGGTAAATAACTTACTCATCATCATTGTTGCATTGAATATTTTTGATTGGTTTGATAATTGATGTCGCCAATGAAAGATAAATTAACAAAAAAGACTCATTCTGAAATTATACTTATTTCAAAACCGAGCAAGCTGCATCAGACAACCGACAACTTTTTGTATGTTTGCAAACAATATTTTTAGAATAAAGAACAATGAACAGTACCGTACAACAAATACTAGAGATTTTAAAATACATTTTGCCTGCGTTAATCGTTTTGTGGGCAAGTTTTTTAATTGTCAATAAATTTTTAATCAGAGAAATAGAGCGCAAGCAATTGGCTATTTTCAGAGAAAATTCAAAAGGCATGATTCAAATGCGTTTACAAGCTTATGAACGACTCACTATTTTTGTGGAACGCATGCATCCGAATTCAATGATTAGTCGTTATTATGCTACGGGAGCCACAGCGCAAGATATTCAACTGGCAATGGTACAAGGTATTCGTGCAGAATTTGAACATAATATATCGCAACAATTATATGTGTCGCCACAAACTTGGCAAACTGTTAAAACCGTTATGGAGCAAGAAATTACCATGTTGAATAGAATAGGGGCTTCTTTTCAAATGGGCGATTCGGGTCAATTGTTTGTACAACGATTGTCAGAATATGTATTAACCACAGAAGAAACTTTGCCAACTTCTATCGCATTGGATCAATTGAACAAAGAAGCAAAGATCCTGTTGTTTGAAGGAAAATAATACCATTTAAGGATAAGAACATGAGTCAAGATATTTTACAAAAAAAGAATTTCTTTTTTATCGGAGTTGGAGGTGCTGGCATGAGTGCCATTGCCCAATATTTAGCAGGGAATGGTAAAGTGGTGAAGGGTAGCGATCGATTGTTTAATTTCCCAGAAAACGATTACATAAAAGCACAATTACAAAAAGAAAACATCGACTGTTTTTTACAAGATGGCAGCGGCATTGATGAACACACAGAAGCCATTGTGATATCGACTGCCATTGAAGATACCAATGTAGAAATTGCGAAAGCAAAATCGCTGAATATTCCAATCGTTATTCGGGCAGAATTGTTGGCACAAATTTGTGCAAGTAAAAAAACGATTGCGATTGCTGGCACATCAGGGAAGTCGACTACAACAGCTATGTTATTTCATATATTATATGAAAATGGCGTAAGCCCATCCTTGATAACAGGCGCGGGTCTAGCCAGTTTGCAACAAGATGGAAAAATTGGAAATGCCTATTGTGGTTCTTCGGATTGGTTGTTGATTGAGGCAGATGAAAGTGATGGCACCTTGGTAAAATATAAACCCGAAATTGGTTTGCTGTTAAGTATCGATAAAGACCACAAAGAAATGGATGAATTGTTTGAAATTTTCCAAACATTTAAAAACAATACAAAAGGGTCGTTTGTGGTGAATCAATCCCATGCATTGGCAAAAAAATATTCGCAAAATAGTGCACAGGATTTTGGCGAAGGAACACCTTTTGACGGAGTAAATTTTTCTCAAAAAGGATTTGAAATACAATTTGATGTCAGCTGTCAGCTGTCAGATGACAAGCAAATGAATACCCAGACATCGAGCATCCAGCATCTGACATCTATTAAAATTCCAACAATCGGAAAACACAATATGGAAAATGCATTGGCTTGTATAGCTGTGGCCAATATTGTGGGAGTTAATGTGGAGCAATGTGCGAATGCGTTAAAAACCTATGGAGGAATTTATCGTCGACATCAATTATTAGGAGTAAAAAATGGAGTCACTATCATTGATGATTATGCACACAATCCGGCAAAAATTGCAGCGTCTATCAAGGCTTGTCAACCAGTGGGGGATAAATTAGTTGCTTGGTTTCAGCCACATGGCTATGGCCCAACACGTTTTATTCGCAAAGAATTAGTGGAGGAAATAACCCACTCATTAAGGCCACAAGATGAAATTTGGATGAGTGAAATATACTATGCAGGAGGTACTGCTGTGAAGGATATATCTGCCAACGACATCATCAATGATTTGAAAGCAAATGGTGTGCAAGCTTTTTTTGTAGAAGATCGCAAAGATTTATTTGCACAAATGAAGCCAACACTAACAGAAAATACCGTGTTGCTATTAATGGGCGCAAGAGATCCTAGTTTGGAGAAATTCAGCAAAGAAGTGTTTGAAATGATGTAAGATGTCTGATGCCAGTTCTTTATTATAGTCAACTAATTGATATTTTAGCTGAAAACTGACATCTCTTATCTTTTTTACTTCCAAGTGCCCTTAAATTCATTTTGATATTGTTGAAATGGTTTTGTTTTGTGAAAATTGCCTACGAAATAAGTGGCAATCAATTCCATATTGGCTACTTCTAAATACCCAGGAACGGGTTG
>CANGUS010000089.1 GCA_947457085.1 Bacteroidota bacterium | reverse complement strand
GAAAACAACAGGCGACAAGTTGTTGAAGCTTGTTTTTCTTATGTAAAACCAAGCATACCAAAAAATCCTATTTTAATTCATGCTTCCAAAGAAGTGGCTAGCTGTTTAGGAATTTCCGAAAATGAAATACCCTCAGAAGACTTTTTGCATATTTTTTCTGGTCAAAAAATATATGAAAATACAAAGCCTTTTGCTATGTGTTATGGTGGTCATCAATTTGGAAATTGGGCCGGTCAATTAGGAGATGGACGAGCTATTAATTTATTTGAAATTGAAAATAATAATCAACATTATGCAGTGCAATTGAAAGGTTCAGGTGCAACCCCATATTCACGTACGGCCGATGGTTTAGCAGTATTGAGATCTTCTATTCGAGAACATTTGTGTAGCGAAGCCATGTATTATTTAGGGATTCCTACCACTCGTTCATTGTCATTAATTTTGAGTGGTGACGAGGTAGTTAGAGACATGTTATATGATGGGCACCCAGCTTATGAAAAAGGAGCTATAGTATGCCGGGTTTCAGAAAGCTTTATTCGCTTTGGTAATTTTGAAATTTTAGCTTCCCGACAAGACACGAAAAATTTAAAATTATTAGCTGATTATACCATCAAACATTTTTACCCCGAAATAAAATCTACTGAAAAAGAAAGATATGTAGAACTTGTAAAATGGGTAGCTCAGCGAACGTTAAAAATGATCATTGATTGGCAACGAGTAGGTTTTGTACATGGAGTAATGAATACAGACAATATGTCTATCATAGGCAATACCATTGACTACGGGCCTTACGGTTGGTTAGAAAACTATGATCCAACTTGGACACCAAACACAACCGATATTCAACACAAACGGTATCAATTTGGACAACAAGGAAATATTGCTTTATGGAATTTATATAAATTAGCCAATGCCATCTATCCACTAGTAGAAGAAGCCAAACCATTTGAAGAAATTCTACAAGCATTTCCAAAACAATATAATGAGGCTTATCAAATCATGATGATGCAAAAATTAGGTTTAGAAAACAAACAAGAAAATGATTTTCATTTCATTGAAGAATTAGAATCTATTTTACAACTTGTAGAAACTGACATGACTATTTTCTTCAGAAATCTATCTAATTTTTCTTCGAATTTATCGGTGGATGAAAATTTAAAATGGATTGAATCTGCATTTTATTCAGCAGATTATGTAAATACTGAGGTTTATAATCAATGGAAAATTTGGATTGAAAAATATATAAACAGGTTGCGTTTAGAAACAAAAAAAGAAGAAGATAAAAAAACATCAATGAATGCTATCAATCCAAAATATGTATTGAGAAATTACATGGCGCAACTAGCTATTGATGCTGCTAATAACGGAGATTATCATTTAATAAATGAGCTCTATGAATTACTCAAAAAACCATATGATGAACAGCCTGAGAATGAAAAATGGTTTGCTAAAAGACCTGATTGGGCGAGATACAAAGTAGGATGCTCAATGCTTTCTTGCAGTTCATAATTACAACACTATATTTTGCAACCTTTCGCTCTTTTCTGGATAATCTACATTGTAATGCAGCCCTCTACTTTCTTTTCTGAAAGTGGCAGATTTTACAATTAAATAGCCAATGGTAATCAAGTTTCTCAATTCCAAAAGCTGTGGAGAAAGTGTCGTGGTTTTATATAATTGTTCGGTTTCATCATGCAATAAATCGATTCGTTTCATCGCACGTTCTAAACGAACATTGCTGCGCACAATTCCCACGTAATCACTCATGGTAAGCTGCAATTCCTTCATACTTTGTGTTATCAAAATCATCTCTTTTGGTTCGCTTGTTCCTTCTGCATTCCAATCAGGAATTCCTTCTTTTATTTGAATCGTATCAATTTGCGTTAAGGTGTTTTCATAACAACGATTGGCAAATACCACCGCTTCTAATAAAGAATTACTCGCCAATCGATTCGCTCCATGTAAACCACTGCTTGAGGCTTCCCCACAACAATATAATTGATGAATGGAAGACATGCCATGCTCATTTGTTTTTACTCCACCACAACTATAGTGCGCTGCTGGCGCTACAGGTATAAAATCTTTGCGAATATCAATGCCTATGCTCAAACATTTTTCATAAATAGTTGGAAAATGTGTTTTAAAATTTTCAATATCCATGTGTCTGCAATCCAAATAAACATGTTCATCACCCAACAATTTCATTTCACTGTCTATGGCTCTTGCCACAATATCACGAGGCGCTAACGAAAGTCGCGCATCATATTTATGCATAAATTCTTCGCCTTTGCTGTTGCGCAAAATACCCCCATCTCCTCTAACAGCTTCAGTGATTAAAAAAGATTGCCCAAAACGTTTACCAGGCTCAAACAATGCAGTTGGATGAAATTGTATAAACTCCATATTTTCTATTCGACCTTTGGCTCTATAAACCATGGCCATTCCATCTCCTGTTGCAATTTTAGGATTCGTAGTCGTTCTATAAACTTGCCCACAACCTCCTGTTGCTAATAGGGTAATTTTAGAAAGTATTTTTTCGATTAAATGATTATGCTGATTTAAAACATACACTCCATAACATTCAATATCTTGTGTTGATTTTGTTACCAAATGTCCTAAATGATGTTGTGTAATTAAATCAATGACAAAATAATGATCTAAAATTTGTACATTTTTATAATGTGCTATTTTTTCTAAAAGAGCGCGTTCGATTTCTTTTCCTGTGACATCTTTATGATGTAAGATTCTAAATTCTGAGTGTCCACCTTCTTTCCCTAATTTAAAATCTCCATCCGCTTCTTTATCAAAATCAGTTCCCCATTCTATAATTTCTCTCATTCGAGCAGGGCCTTCTTTTACAACTAGTTCAACTATTTTTTCATTACACAAACCATCACCAGCAATGAGGGTATCTTTTATATGTTTCTCAAAACTATCTTTTTCTTCATCGATCACTACGGCCACTCCACCTTGAGCGTACTTGGTATTGGTTTCATCCGCATTCGTTTTTGTCAACACGATAATGTTTACATCTGGTCGCTTCATTGCTAATTTTAAAGAATAGGATAGTCCTGCGATACCAGAACCAATTACCAATACGTCTGCAGTCATTTTTATGTTTAGTTTCTTTAATTATCAAAGGTAAAGGAAAATATATTTATTATATTTACACATAAGCTAAACAATCAATTACTCATTACTTTATCTTATTTTTGCAGTAAGTATGAAATACATAAAACGACTTATTTTACTCCTACTCATGGCAACCACTTGCCAAAAAAATTACGCCCAAACCAATGGACAAAACAGTCCTATTATAGATGAAAATCAAAAAAAAATAGAGCCTGTTAAGAAACAATTAAATGAGACTACTTTAACCAACAAATGGAGTTTAGAGCGTTGTATAGAATATGCACATCAAAATAATTTACAAGTTTCTGAAGCAGAATTAAATGAGCGTTTAGCCAAATTGGTATGGGAACAAAATAAGGCTTCCAGAACACCTACTTTAAATGGGGATGCCACTTTAGGTGAAAGTTATGGTCGTTCTATTGATCCTACATCAAACCAATTTGTAACTAAGGGATTTTTATACAATACACTTGGACTTTCTTCTCAAGCTTTAGTATTTGGATGGTTTCAAAAGAAATATCAAATCGAACAAAATCACCTAGCGGTCTTATCTGCAAACGAACAATACAAGCAATTAAAAGATGATATATCCTTAAATGTGGCTACTGGTTTTTTAAGAGTTTTATTGGCACGCGAGCAAGTAAAAATAAATGAAGCACAACTTAAATTAGACAATGAACAATATCTCCAAACTGTAAAATTTGTAAACGCAGGTAAATTACCCGAATTGAATGAAGCACAAATGGTAGCGCAAGTATCCAGCGACAGTTCTAATTTAATTAGTGCTATGTATGATGAGCGCATTGCAGTGTTGCAGTTAAAAGCCATCATGAATTTTCATTTTGACGAAAATTTTGATATTCAAGCACCCGATGTACAAAATATAGACATTAGTAATTTATTCAATATCCCCACTCCAGAAGCAATGTATAATACTGCTGTTAAAGGACAACATAAAATGAAATACAATGAGCTACAATTGCTTTCTGCAAACAAAACACTCGACATTGCAAAAGCTGCGCAGTATCCTCAACTCTCCTTTTTTGGAAATTTAGGAACCAATTTTTCATCTAATGTAAAGCAACTCACTGGACAAACATATGTAGGAGAAACTCAAATTGGGAATATTAATTTCAATGGTAATAGTTTTCCAATTACTACACCTACATTTGATTATACCACCAAAACCACTCCTTTATTTAAACAATATGGAAATAACATCAGAGCGAATGTAGGCCTAGGATTAACAGTTCCTATTTTTAATGGTTATACAAACAGAACCAGTATCCAAAAAGCAAAAATTGGGTTAGTTAGTCAGCAAATTTCATATGATAGTGACAAACAAAAATTAAAACAAGACATATATACTGCCTTCGAACAAGCAAAAGCATCTTCACAAAAATATACAGCAGCTAAACATTCTCAAGAAGCAGCAAAAAGAGCATTGGATTTTGCCGTAAAGCGCTATGGAATAGGCATGATTAATACATACGAATACACCTCCATCTTAAATAGTTTTTATACAGCTAGCACCTCCGTTTTATCTTCAAAGTATGATCTAATATTTAAACTCAAAGTGCTGGATTATTATATGGGAAATCCATTAAAATTGTAAATTTATTCAATGACAAAAAAACAAACATATTGGTTGATTGGTGGCACTGTCGCATTTGTAGCCATATTAATAGGTCTTTCTAAAACAGGTATGATAGGCAAAGACTCAACGATCAAAGTAGCAGTAGAAGAAGTTTCTGAACACGACATAATTGAATCTGTCTCAGCCAGTGGAAAAATATATCCAGTCGCTGAAATAAAAGTAAGCCCAGATGTATCGGGTGAAGTAACCGACTTAAATGTAGAAGAAGGTGACAGCGTTCGAAAAGGGCAAGTATTAGCTACCATAAACTCTACTGCATATCAATCGGCAGTTAGCAGAGCCAATGCACAATTGAATCAAACCAAAGCAACCGTTTCCAATGCCAATGCATTAATGCAACAAGCCAAGGCACAATTAGAACAAGCCGCTTCTACTTTTCAACGCAATAAACAATTATACAACGACAAAGTAATCAGTGCTGTTGAATTTGAAACCGCTATGGCATCTTACAAATCGGCTCAGGCAAATTACAATGCGGCAATTGAAAATATTAAAGGAAACAAATTTGGTGTAGCCAGCGCACTAGCCAATGTTTCAGAAGCTATGCAATCTCTTCGCAAGACCACCATTTATGCCCCAATGGCCGGAATAGTTTCCGCATTATTTGTAAAAAAAGGAGAGCGGGTAGTTGGAACAATGCAAATGGCAGGTACCGAAATTATGCGCGTAGCCAACATGAGCAAAATGAAAGTGGATGTAGAAGTAGGTGAAAATGAAATTCAAAAAGTAAAATTTGGCGACACCGCAAACATAGAAGTAGAAGCCTACCCCTCTCGAAAATTCAAAGGCATTGTAGTGCATATTTCTCAATCAAGTACAACATCTACATTACAACAAGCTGCTGCTACCGACCAAGTTACTAACTACACCGTGAGTGTTGAATTATTACCATCCAGCTACCAAGATTTATTAGAAAAAGACAAGCGACATTTCCCTTTCAGACCCGGCATGTCGGCATCGGTAGATATTTTGACAACCCATAGAATGAATGTAATTGCAGTGCCTATCAATGCGGTTACCACTCGTGAAGAAGAAGAAAAAAAGTTGAAAAAAGATGAAATAAAAGAGTATGTTTTTGTAGTAACGAAAGAGAATAAAACAGCCTTAAGAGAAGTAAAAACTTCGATACAAGACAACGAATTTATAGAAATTGTCAGTGGTCTAAAAGTAGGTGAGCAGGTAATCATCGCACCATTTTCTGCCATCGCTCGTACCTTAAAAAAAGATATGAAAATTAAAATAGTTCCTAAAAAGGAATTATTTGACAATAAAGAAAAAGAAGAATAGTACTGCTGAATAAATATAACCTTTGAATATAATTTACGAATGGCTAAACCAATTTTGCCAAGATTTATAATCACTTTATTAATCAATAGAAGGAAGGGAAAACAAACAAAATTATAGAAGTAGCATAAAAATTACCTACTAATTTTCTCAAATCAATATACTAGAATATTTATTTTACTCTCAACTCAATGCCTTTTTTACTGGCTTTTATTGAAGGAATCAGCGATGCCAAGGCAGCAATAAAAACGACTGTTGACAGCACTAGAATAAAATCTACAATATGTAGTTTTACTGGATAGGCATCTATCAAAAAAGAATCCCCAGCACCCAATTTTACAAAACCAAAATGTTGTTGTAAAAGGCAAATGACCAAGGCTAAAACACAGCCAATGACAGCGCCCAACATAGACAATAAAACACCCGTGCTTAAAAATATTTTTTGAATCAGATTGTTTTGCATCCCCATCGTTTTTAAAATGGCAATGTCTTTTTCTTTTTCGATAACTAACATAGAAAGCGATCCAATAATATTGAATGAAGCAATCACTAACATTAATGTAAGGATAGAATACACAGCCCAACGTTCGCTTTTAAGTACAAAATAAAGGGTCTGATTTTGTTCAAGTCGCGTTTCTATTTTAAAGGATTTCGATTTAAAAAGTTTTTGCAAACTGGATTTTACATCATCTACAAGTGCATTATTTTTTAATTTTATTTCAATCGATGAAAGTTCATTTGGCTTGTCAGCTAAATTTTGTACGCTTTGTAAAGAGGCAAAACCATATTGATTATCGATTACATCTTGCAATAAATATACACCGCTCACTTGATACAAACTACTTGAATACACATCACTGGGATTAATCGAATTAAATGCTGCATTTTTTTTAAATGCATAACAATTCATAGGCATTGCTGATTGTTCATTTATACTCAATTTGTTACTTACCCCAAGTCCTAAAACAATTTTTGGAACTTCATTTTCTATATCCTTAAAATAAGCTTTGCCATATTTAATGTGCTTACTAAAATTTGTCACTTGGTCATATTGCTCATCAACTCCTTTAATGACTCCAATCATTTGAGTTTCTTCGTTTGCCATTAATATTTTTTCCTCTAACGAATAGGAAATCGATTGAATACCTTTTACAGATTTTAATTTTAATTTATTGTCTTCAGAAAACTGAAAATTTTTCCCAACTGCTGCAGTGATTTTTATTTCGGGATAAAAGTCAGAATAAAGTTCTTTTATAAAACCCTCAAAACCATTAAAAACGGAAAGCACAATAATGAGCGCTGCTGTTCCAACTGCCATAGCGGCAACACTTACCCAAGAAATAATTTGAACTGCTTGGGTAGATTTTTTTCCTTTAAG
>CANGUS010000088.1 GCA_947457085.1 Bacteroidota bacterium | reverse complement strand
TACGAACAGGCTATTAATGATTGTTCAATTTTAATGAAGTGTCTGCAGTAGTATTTGAGCTGTCTGTTTTTATAGATTTAGCAGCAGAATCAGCAGCATTTGAAAGTGAATTTCCGGCTTCATTCAATTCTATATTTTCTTGTTTTGCTTTTATTTCACTATTCCACCCTTTCATCCAAACAAAAATACCCACTCCTAATAATCCCAATAATATGATTGGCATTACCCATTTTATAGTACTAATCGTTGGATCTTTTTCATTTTCAGTGTTTGCAGGTGCTACTTTTTTGTCTGTGATGTAATTCATTTTGAAGTTATTTTGTAAGCATTGGCAAAATTGACTGTTTATTTTGTTTTACAATAATATTTATTTAATTATTTAGTTAATTCAAAAAATATATATGTAAGAATTTATATGCAATACAATACTTTTGCACCGTGGTAAAAATTGGCAATATTGAACTTCCTGACTTTCCTTTGCTATTAGCGCCTATGGAGGATGTGAGTGATCCTCCGTTTAGAGCGGTTTGTAAAGAAAAAGGAGCAGACCTTATGTATACTGAATTTATTAGCAGTGAAGGTTTAATTAGAGACGCGATAAAAAGTCGACAAAAACTAGATATTTTTGATTATGAACGTCCAATCGGCATACAAATTTTTGGTGGAGATGAAGATGCAATGTGTCTTTCTGCTAAAATTTGTGAAGCAACTGGCCCCGATTTATTAGATATTAACTTTGGTTGCCCAGTAAAAAAAGTAGTTTGCAAAGGAGCAGGAGCTGGTATTTTAAAAGATGTTCCTAAAATGGTTTCCTTAACAAAGGCTGTTGTCAATTCTGTTAAAATACCTGTAACCGTAAAAACACGTTTGGGCTGGGACAACGATACAAAAAATATTGAAGAAGTAGCTGAGCGTTTGCAAGATATAGGAATACAGGCACTTGCCATTCATGGACGAACTCGAACACAAATGTATAAAGGGGAAGCAGATTGGACCTTAATCGCAAAAGTGAAAAACAATCCAAGAATTAAAATTCCAATATTTGGGAATGGAGATATTGATAGTCCTCAAAAAGCGTTGGAATACAAAAATCGATATGGGGTAGATGGTGTAATGATAGGAAGAGCTGCAATAGGTTATCCTTGGATATTTAATGAAATAAAACATTTTCGTGCTACAGGTGAATTAATGGCCCCACCAACGATAGAAGATAGAGTGACCACTTGTAAAAAACATTTATATCATGCCATGCAGTGGAAAGGCTCCAAATTAGGCATTTTAGAAATGCGCCCACATTATGGAAATTATTTAAAAGGGCTATCACATATCAAGGATTATCGAATGGAACTTGTACATGCAAATTCGGTAGAAGAAATTGACGAAATTTTTCAACGAATTGTCGTTCATTATTCGAATCCCGAAAATGTATAATTTTAGATTAAAACACAAAAGCAAACATCTTATTCAAGTATAAATAAATCTTCTTGCTTATCTTTGCACATCTTTTTTAAAAATCAAGAGTTTTAATAGTTTATGTTATCAACAAACAACGTGTCATTGGCATATGGAAAACGTGTCTTATTTGACGAAGTAAATATCAGTTTTCATAAAGGAAATTGTTACGGTATTATCGGTGCCAATGGTGCCGGAAAGAGTACATTCATGAAAATTTTGAGTGGAGAGATAGAGCCTAATAAAGGAACCGTTAGCTTATCTCCAAACGAGCGTTTGAGTATGTTGAAACAAAACCATTTTGAGTTTAATGATTTTTCTGTTATCAACACAGTGCTCATGGGCAATAAACACCTATGGGATATTCAGCAAGAAAAAGATGCTTTATATGCTAAAGAAGATTTTACTGAAGAGGATGGATTAAAAGCAGGTGAGTTGGAAGCAGAATACGGCGAATTAGGTGGTTATACATCTGAGAGTGATGCTGCACAACTATTGGCTAATTTGGGTATTATGGACGATATTCATCATACTTTAATGGCTGATTTAACAGGGACTCAAAAAGTAAGGGTTCTTTTAGCTCAATCGCTATTTGGGAACCCTGACGTATTGTTATTAGATGAGCCTACCAATGATTTGGATGTAGAAACCATCCGTTGGTTAGAAAACTTTTTGGCTGAATATGAAAATACAGCTATCGTAGTGAGTCATGATAGACACTTTTTAGATACCGTTTGTACGCATGTTGCTGATGTTGATAAAAGCAAAATCAATGTATATACCGGTAACTATACCTTTTGGTATGAGAGTAGCCAGTTAGCTTCACGACAAATAGCGGATAAAAACAAAAAGAACGAAGAAAAACGGAAAGATTTATTAGACTTCATTGCTCGTTTCAGTGCCAATGCCAGTAAAAGTAAACAAGCCACTTCTCGTAAAAAAGCATTAGAAAAATTAGTGATAGAAGATATCAAACCAAGTAATCGACGATATCCGGGTATTATTTTCAAACCAGAACGTCAAGTTGGAAATGATATTTTAAAAGTAGAAAAATTAGCATCTTATTTTGAAGGGACAACCTTGTTTGAAGATGTTTCTTTTGATGTAGGAAGAACAGATAAAGTTTTAATTGTGAGTAAAAACCAAATGGCAATTACCCATTTCTTCAATATCATTAATGATGAATATAAAGCCACCACAGGTACTTATGAATGGGGAACCACTATTACGAAGGCATATTTACCCAATAATAATGAAGAGTATTTCCAAAATAGCTTGACTTTGATGGATTGGCTTCGTCAATATGTTCCTGAAAATGTAACCGATATTGATGAAGATTTTTTAAGGGGTTTTTTAGGAAAAATGTTGTTTAATGGCGAAGAATTATTGAAAAAAACGAGTGTTTTAAGTGGAGGTGAAAAAGTTCGTTGTATGTTGAGTCGCATGATGATCCAAAATCCGAATGCAGTTGTTTTAGACGAACCCACTAACCATTTAGATTTAGAAAGTATTACTGCATTTAACAATGGGGTAATTGATTTTCCTGGGGTAGTTTTAATGGCTACGCATGATTTAGCATTTGCCAATTCGGTTTGTAATCGGGTGATAGAATTAACACCAAAAGGAATTATTGATCGAATTACTACGTATGAAGAATACTTAGAAAATGATCGAGTAAAAGAATTAAGAGCTGAAATGTACAGTTAATTAGTTTTATATTTTTTGTTAAGACATCATTTATTAATGCATAAATGATGTCCTTTTTTATTTATACAACCACTTTAAAGTATTTTTGTCAAATAAATACTTTTTATGATAAAAAAACTATGCCTAACAACTATTTTAGTTCTTTCACTACTCCTTAATGTCAATGCACAAGCAATTACAGCATTTGATTTTAATGGGATCACAACAGTGGTAACTACAGCTAATGCTACTACAACTGTTGCAAATACTACTATGTCAGTAGTTTCCAGAGGAACAGGTGTTACAGCTACTTCATTAACCGATGCTTTTGCTGGAAACGGATGGGAAGCAACTACTTTAGCTGCTGCTATCTCAGGAAATGATTATTTTGAATTTACAATCGCTGCAAATTCTACGTATAAAGTTTCACTTTCTGCTTTAGAAGCAAACTTTAGGCGTTCCGGTACAGGACCAAGCAACTTTCAATGGAGATACAGTATTAACGGGGGAACAAGTTTTGTAGACATCGGGAGCCCAATTTCTTATACTGTATCAGGCGGTAATGGTACTGCACAACCTTCTATCAATTTATCAACGATACCTGCCTTGCAAGATGTAGCTAATCCTACAACCATTATTATTAGATTATATGGATGGGTCACAAACAATCCTAATCCTGCAGGTACATTTGCTTTAGGCAAATTAAACGGCAATGATTTAGCTGTTGGTGGAACTGTTTCTACCACATTGCCATTAATTACTTTAGGTACTCAATCTCAAATCATTTCTTGTTTAGGCGTTCCTGCTAATAAAACGGTTTCGGTTTCAGGTACTTACTTAAATGGCTCTGCTATTGTTTTTGGACCATTTGCAAATTATACTTTTTCTAAGTTTCCAGGAGGACCATTTTATGCAACCGATTCAATCACTTATACTGGAACTACGTTAGCAAATACCAATATGTATATGCAATATACATCTACCACAGCTGGAATAGATACCGTCTATATCCCTGTTGGAGGCGGTGGAGATACAGCATTATTATCATCTCCTCGTTTAACAAATGCTTTACCCAACGTCATTATTTCATCTAATCCGGTGTCGGCTGCTGTTTGTCCTGATCAAAACATTACATTGGCAGGAACTGGAGCAAATACTTACTCTTGGTCTGGTGGAATCACGAATAATCTAGCTTTTGTACCCAGTGCCACTCAAACCTATACTATTACAGGAACTGATGGTGTTTGTTCAAAAACAGCATCCATACAGGTTGTAGTAAATGCCTTGCCTATAATTACAGCGACTGCAACGCCAGCGGTTGTATGTAGCGGAAGCAACGCACTTTTAAATGGCATAGGCGGAGTGTCTTATGTCTGGGACAATGGCGTAACAGATAATGTTGCATTTTATCCAACTGCTACACAAACCTATATAGTTACAGGAACAGATGCTAACAATTGTAGTAATACCACTAGCATTCAAATTCCAGTAAATAATTTACCAAATATTACAGCTGGTGCCACATTAACATCAGTATGTACCGGTAAATCCACTGTTTTAAGTGGGGGAAATGGAATATCTTATACATGGAGTGGCGGTGCAATTGACAATACGCTTTTCATACCAAGTACCACTCAAACGTATACAGTAACCGGAACGGATGCTAATTCTTGTAGTAATACTGCCACAATTGAAATTACTGTAAATTCCTTGCCTTCCGTTACGGCAAATGCCACATCTGTCTTTATTTGTGAAGGCTTACCAACTACATTATCTGGTGGAGGAACAGCAACCTCATTTGTATGGGATAATAGTGCAACCAATAATGTGCCTATTTACCCATTAACTACCACAACCTATATGGTTACTGGTTCAGATGCAAACAGCTGTTCAAATACAGCCACTATAGAAGTAATTGTCAATTTAAATCCTACGATAATCGCATCAAGCAATGCAAATACAATTTCTCCAAAATGCCAAGGTGCTTCGTTTAATTTAACCGGTAGTTTTACGGCCAATACATTAGGAAATACACCAACATTAATTGAATTTTCTAATGGGACTCCTATCACCAATGGTGGCTTTGACAGCGATGCTGATGGCGTTTTTGATTCATTCTCTACTTTATTAAATGCATCCTTGAATACCTATACGGTTACTGCTACCGATATTGCAGGTTGCACGGCTACTGCTAGCATTTCAATCTCAGGTATCATAGCCCCTAATGTAACTGCAATGGTCATACCTAATTCTATTTGTGCCAATCAAGTCGCTACAGTAATGGGAAGTGGCGCTGTATCTTATGTTTGGGACAATGGAGTGATTGATAACACGCCTTTTGTTGGCACCACTACTACTACCTATCAAGTGATTGGTACGGATGCACAAGGTTGTACTGCTACAAGCACTGCTCAATTAATGGTTAATAATATTGCTACTAATTTAGTAACTGCAACGAGTTCAACAACAATAAATCAAACTGATGGCACAACAGTAAATTATACCAATAATTCTTGTGAATTAATTTCTACCGTTAATGATGGTGCCAATGGAAATGTTTTGGGTTCAGTAACTTCAAATGTAAACATTACGCCTAGTGTAGGAATTTATAACAGCCAGCCTTATGTGCGTCGTTGGTATCAAATTACGCCAACAAACCAAGGGCCTGCAACCATTACATTATATTTAACGCAAGCCGATTTAGATGATTATAATATCAATAATGGTTCATTCTCAGACTTGCCAACATCAGGAAATAATGCAGATCCTAATATTGCCAATATTAGAATAACTAAAGTGGACGGAGGATTAGGAACAGGAACCCCAACTGTAATTTCACCTACAATGAATTGGAATGGAAATTATTGGGAAGCATCTTTTGGTGTAACTAGTTTTAGTCAATTTTATTTCCATTCTGCGAATCCTTTAAATGCAGCTTTGCCAACCACGATAACAAATTTTAAAGCAGTTAAAAATAATGATAAAGATATTATTTCTTGGAGTACAGTAAATGAATCTAACAACAACTATTTCACCATATTGTACTCGAAAAATGGAGTTGATTTTAATGCTATTGCTCAGTTAAAATCAAAAGGAATGAATGGTAACAGTCAATTGAAATTAAATTATTCTGCAGAAAATTCATCCTTTCAACTAGGCCACAATTATTATAAATTACAACAAACAGATTTAGATGGCAAAGCAACAACCTATTCTCAAATTGCAGATGTATTGCACAATGAGAATGGAACTGTGGTTACGGTTTATCCAAATCCAATGAAAGATGAATTGTGGATTGATATCTATCATATGGCAACTTCAAAAGTAGAAATTAGAATAATAGATATGAGTGGAAGAATTCTTAAAAACAGCATTGCAGAACAACTGAAGGGGAGCCATAAAATGACTATTCCCGTAAATGATCTACATGAAGGTATATATGCAGTTCAAGTGATTGAAAATGGAAAATTAATCAGTACAAGCAAAGTTAGAAAATAATATTAAAACACTATTACTTATAAAAAAAGCTGTCAACTGACAGCTTTTTTTATCTAGTAAATTCTAATCTCAATCCTTTCGTATTTTCATCAAAAACACCCTTGTCAAAAACCAAATGACCACTCACAAAAGTTTTTTCAATGGTTGTTGAAAACGTTTTTCCTTCTAACGGACTCCATGCACATTTATATAAAATATTGTCTTTCGTAACCGTATATTTTTTATCTAGGTTTACTAAAACGGCATCGGCAAAATAACCTTCCCGAATATATCCCCTTTCCTTTATTTGAAAACATTCGGCTGGGGCATGACAGGCTTTTTCAACGATTTTTTGCAGCGAAATTCTGCCTTCGTAATAGGCTTCCAATAATATTTGCAAACTGTGTTGAACCAATGGCAATCCAGCGGGTGCATCTATATATTGTTTTTGTTTTTCGTCCCAAGTATGTGGTGCATGGTCTGTTGCAATAATGTCCAAACGATCATCTAGCAAGGCTTTCCATAAGGCTTCTTTGTTGTTTTTTGCTTTAATGGCCGGGTTGCATTTAATTAAATTCCCTAATTGTTCATAATCATCGGCTGTAAAATGAAGATGATGCACACAAACTTCGGCCGTGATTTTTTTATCTTTTAATGGAAATAGATTGGTAAATAATTGCAATTCTTTTTCTGTGCTAATATGTAAAATATGTAATCGGGTATCAAATTTTTTGGCTAATTGAATCGCTGTGATAGAGGATTCATAACATACTTCTTCGTTTCTAATAATCTGATGAAAACGTGCATGATTAAAATTCACATGTTCATCTTTTAATCGTTCCAAATTTTGTTTAATCAATCCTTCTTTTTCACAATGAGTTGCTATTAAGACTTCGCTTTCAGAAAATATTTTTTCAAGTGTGACAATGT
>CANGUS010000087.1 GCA_947457085.1 Bacteroidota bacterium | reverse complement strand
TGTAAAAGTTCCTGTAAAGGAACCAAATTCATTGGTCGTTAGCTCGATCGTTTTTACACCTTGTCGATTGGCATCTAATAGTGTAACAGATGTATTTCTATCTTTTAAAATTTCAAAAGTTTTAGTACCTCTTTTTGTTTTTTGCATCACCGTAATGCCTTTGAAATAAATTGTTTGACCAGGTCGGTAAATACTTCTATCTGTAAATAAAAAGGTACGCACATAATCATTATCTGGTTGTTTATAATATTCATTGATATAAATATTATCATCTAAAAATAAAACATCATCGTCTTTAATTAATTCCAATGAATAACCTCCTTCATGAGGATTTGTACGCTGCATTTTTGCAAATCCCTCTTTGTTTGTTGTAAGTGTGGGTCCTTGTTTTGCTTTGTACTTTCTCAATTCATAATCATATTGAGAAAGCCATGCATTTATAGTTACATTTTCAACAGGTTCACCGGTCGTTCTGTTCACTACAAAAATCCCAGTTCCATTTTTGTCTTGTTCTGTCATTTGTACATGAGCTAAATTTGATACTCGTAAAAAAGCAGTTGCATAATATTTTTTACTATCAAAACTAGCGTCTTCAGAAATGATTAATGCATAATTTCCTAATGGCAACGCATCAATTTTAATTTCTGTAGAGTGTCCTTTGTAATCGTGTTTATCTGGAAGATTTACAGTCCAATTTTTAATTCCTTTTCTACTTGCAATCACCTGATAATCATTGTTATAATCATAGGTCTTATCTTTCATTTCTTGTATTGAAACAGGAACCACTTTACAATACAATACTTTTACTTCTTTATAAAAAATCTTAGCCAATGATGGTTGATTTGGAACAATTACTTTCTCCACATTGATGCCTAAATTTCGTTGTTCAATTTGTTGTAAAATACTTTCTGCTCTGGATGAAGCTTCCGATTTTGGAAATTTTTCTATCACATCATCACATATTTTTTTTGCTTCAATATAATTAATTTTATCTTCAGAGAAGCTTGAATTTAAATAGCCCAGTCTACCTACATGTTGACCTCCCTGTGTAAAAGTTTCAGCATATAACACATTTGCCAATGCGGCTTGCTCATTGCCAGGATAAATTGCAGCAATATTTTTTAATGCATTTTTATATAACTCATTTTTACTTTGCAAAACACTTTTATCATTTACAAATTGAATTCGAGCAATATCAGCATCTATCAAGGCTCTTGGATCTTCGTCATTTAAATGAAATGCTATAATATCTTGATATAATTTTAAAACAGTAAATTTTTGAGACGTTTTATCTGACGTATTAAAAGTTGCTTTAGAAAAAATATTGGCATCTGCAAATGCTTTCTCATCATTAATTTCAAATGCATATGCAGGTTTTGTGATTTCATTTTCTTCATTCACAAAATAATCAATAGCACGATGTACTAAAAAGTCATATAATGTTGGACGAAGTCTTTCTGTGTTCTTTCCTTTATCTAAAATAATACTAAAGTTATTTAATAAAAACATTTTTGATGAAGCAGATTCAGCTAAAGATGCTGTGAAATTTTTATAGGCTTCATTATAAAAATCGTCTGCACTCCAAACATCGATATCGGTTGTCAGTTGTTGGTTGTCAGTCTTGTTTATATTTTCTGTGCCTTGCCTTTTGTCATCTAATTTCAATGAAGTTCGGTCTAAAATTTTCCAACGATTTTCTTGGTAATAAGTCCAATATAAATCGCCTAACATAGAATATAAAATCTGTTTAGTAGGAAATTTTGCAGTTGATAACTCTTTTTCAAAAAACAATATATCCGTTAAACGAGATTTTTCACTTCTATCACGAAGGCTAACTCGATAATTACACAATGCCATTATTGTTTGTTCGGCATTATTTTCAGATTTAGCCAATTTTAAAATGCTCTCGATTTCAGTTTGTGCTGTTTTTTTTAAACCTTTTTTAAAAGCAGCATCTACAGCTTTCCATTTTACTTCATATTTTGCATTTATGTTTGTTTGTGCAAAGGAGAGATGTATCGATGTTACGAGTAGTATAAATAAAATGAGTTTTTGCATATAAATAGTTTTCTTGGTTGATAGATACAAAGATGAAGTTTTTCCATAAGTAAAATGCTATAGATTTTTTACTTTTTAGTTAATGAAATTGAATTAATTATAAAAACATACTGTGAAATAGAATTTTAAACATTTGAGTATGTATTTTTAACAACTATTAATATATACATGAAAGCAAAATTTATTTTAATTGGTATACTTTTTTTCAGTATTCTTACTAATGCTCAAAACTATAAACAAGACAGCGTAACATTAAAGCAAATGTCTAATCGCATTTTAGCAGATTATGATTGTTACAAAGATTTGAATTATTTGTGCAAACAAATTGGTAACAGAATTAGTGGAAGTGAACAAGCTACAAAAGCGGTTGAATGGGGTAAAAAAACATTGGAGAGCACGGGTTGCACAAACGTTTTTTTACAAGAAGTATTCGTACCTCATTGGATTCGCGGAAAAGAAGAGGCTAGTATCACAACAAAAAATGGAAATCGAATTTCATTGAAAATATCATCCCTTGGAAATGCTGTTGGGACAGGAGAAAATGGGTTACAAGCACCTGTTTTAAAAGTCAATAACATGGACGAATTAAAACGAATGAATGCTAAAGATGTCAAAGGAAAAATAGTATTTTTTAATTTCAAATTTGATCAATTAAATATTAATACATTTGATAGCTATGGACCTTGTGTTTATTATCGTTGGGCATCGCCAAGTGAAGCCAGCAAACTAGGTGCTGTTGGGGTTATTATTCGTTCAGTTTCCTCTGCATTTGATGACAAACCACACACAGGCAGTTTGCATTATGATGACAAATATCCTGCAATACCTGCAGTGGCAATTTCAAATTTAGCTGCAGATGATTTAGAAAAAATGATAGAACAAAAACACATTAAAAATCTGTTTATAAAAACAACATGTAAAATGTTAGCAGATGTAAAATCACATAATGTAGTAGCCGAAATTAAAGGAAGTGAATTACCTAATGAAATTATAGTTTTTGGCGGGCACCTAGATTCTTGGGATATTGGAGAAGGCGCGCATGATGATGGTGCCGGGGTGGTACAAACGATTGAAGTTATTAGAACATTTATTAAATTAGGCATTAGACCAAAAAGAACCATTCGTGCAGTATTGTTTATGAATGAAGAAAATGGTTTACGAGGTGGCACTAAATATGCTGAATTGGCAGAAAAAAATAATGAAAAACACATTGTAGGCATTGAAAGTGATGCTGGAGGTGCTACGCCATTTGGTTTTTCTATGACCATGCCAATGGAACAACGAAATAAAATAAAATCTTGGTCCAATTTATTTTTGCCATACAACATTCATGACTTTGATAGAGAAGGAGGTGGCGCTGATATCAGCCCCTTAAAGAAAAAATTTGGAACGCCAGTGATGGAATTAATGCCCGATTCACAACGCTATTTTGATATGCATCACAGTGACAATGATGTATTTGAAAATGTACACCGAAGAGAACTTTGTTTGGGAGCCTTCGGAATGTCGGCTATGGTTTATATGATTAGCCAATATGGACTTTAAAAATGTGATTTGACTTTACGTAACTTCAAGACTTTGTGTATTTGTAGTTCAAAAAAATAGAATTTGATGATTGAATTTGTAAAAAATTATTTTGGAGAAGATAAGTTAATCCGACTTGAAACAATTGCAAAAGCTGGCTCAGATAGAGAATATGCAAGGGCATTTGTGGAAGATAAAACGTATATTATTTGCGAAAGTAGCAACGTAAAAGAGAATGAAACTTTTTTTAATTTTTCAAAAACATTTGCAGAAAATAATTTGCCAACGCCAATTGTATTGTCTGTAAATTCAAAAAAAACAATTTATATTCAAGATGATTTTGGCGATGTGAATTTGTTATCTGTGGTGATAGAAAAAGGATATACGGATGAGGTAAAAAATTTGTACAAAAAAGCAATTACATCCTTAGCTAAATTACAAATTCAATCAAAAATTAATTATAATGATTGCTTTTTAGCAAAGCAGTTTGATCATTATGCCGTGTTGGCAGATTTGAATTATTTCAAATATTATTTTTTAGATTTTCTGCCGATTGAATACAACAAATATGAACTCAATAAAGAATTTGAACAACTGAGTTTTCAAATTGAAAAAATTGAACCCCACTATTTTATGTATCGTGATTTTCAAGGCAGAAATATTATGATCAAAAATGAAACACCTTATTTTATTGACTTTCAAGGTGGAATGAAAGGACCCATTCAATATGATTTAGCCTCATTATTATGGCAAGCTAAAGCACAATTGCCCGCAGAATGGAAAAATGAATTATTGCACTTTTACATGAAAGAAGTTTCAACAATGATTAATATAAGCAAAGAAGAATTTGCAAACGATTATGCAACAATTGTATTAATTAGACTATTACAAGTGTTAGGTGCTTATGGATTGCGGGGTATAATTGAAAATCGACCTCATTTTTTATCCAGTATTCCACAAGGTTTAGAAAATATTCTTGAATGGAAACAAACCTATGAATTGAAGAATTTTCCCATATTAAATGAAATATTATCTGCTATTACAATGCCAGAAATTATTCAAAAATTTAAATCATAAAAATGTCAGAAAACAAATTAAATATCCTTGTTCAAAGTTTTTCGTATAAAAAAGGAATCCCACAAGACAATTCAGGAAATGGTGGAGGTTTTGTGTTTGATTGTAGAGGCGTTTTGAATCCTGGGCGTTTTGAAGAATATAAAAAATTAACCGGTAGAGATCAACCTGTGATAGAATTTTTAGAATCAAAAACAAAAATTCATGAATTTTTAACTGCTGCGCAAGCTATTGTGAGCATCAGTATTGATGATTATTTAGCGCGAGGATTTGAAAATCTAATGATAAGTTTTGGTTGCACAGGCGGTCAACATCGTTCTGTTTATAGCACAGATGCAATGGCAAAATTTATTAAAGAAAAATACAACATTGATGCAGTGGTTCATCACATTATACAAGAAGAAAAAAACTGGATAAATTGATAGTAGATGGCCACCATAGAATTCATAACTACTTACGCATATCCCTAACAGATGCATGCAACTTCCGTTGCTTTTATTGCATGCCCAATGAGGAAGTTGAAGTGACCTCCCACTCAAAATTAATGTCGAAAAATGAAATTGTCTCACTAGCAAAAACATTTGTAAAACTGGGCGTAAATAAAATCAGATTAACTGGTGGTGAACCTTTAATTAGAAAAGACGTTGCTGAAATTATTGAGGAACTTTCGTTATTAAATGTGAACTTAACTATGACCACAAATGGTTTGTTAATTCATAAATATATTGATGTATTAAAAAAAGCAAATGTTCAATCAATCAATGTGAGTTTGGATACGTTAAATGCAGATACATTTTTACTACTAACCAAACGCAATCATTTCGATCAGGTAAAAAGTAATATTGAATTATTACTGCAACATAATTTTTCTGTAAAAGTGAATGTAGTAGCAATGAAAGGGATTAATGATCATGAAATTAACTCATTTGTTGTTTGGACAAAAAACCAACCGATTCATGTTCGATTTATTGAGTTTATGCCTTTTACAGCCAATCAATGGCATCATGAAAAAGTGATTTCATACAAAGAAATATTAAACATTATTTCAGAAGAATTTGATTTTATAAAATTGATAGATGACAAAAACGACACTACTAAAAAATACAAAGTGGTTGGTCATCAAGGAACATTTGCAATTATCAGTACCATGACAGCCCCGTTTTGTTCATCTTGTAATCGCATACGATTAACAGCCGACGGCAAATTAAAAAATTGTTTGTTTTCAAAAACAGAAACTGATTTATTAACAGCTTTGCGGAAAAATGAAAATATTGAAGCCCTCATTCATGAAAACTTCATTACTAAAGAAAAAGAATTAGGGGGTCAATTATTGTCTGATTTTACTAAAGTGGATACAAGTGTTTTAGAAAACAGGAGCATGATTTCTATTGGAGGCTAAACATTTATTAGATATACATATGAAAAATTATTTAAAAATAATATGCTTGATTTTCATTTTCTCATCGTGTAAAAATGAATTAAATAATCAGATTAATAATACCAAAAAAATTATCAAAACCAAGCAGACATCAGAAAGAAAAGAAATGATTATCCATATTCTTCCTTTGGGTAACGTAAATGCTACAATACTCGATTTTATTAAAAAAAGCATTTATAATTTTTATCAAATTGAGTGTATTATTGAGCCTAAGCAAGAATTGACAACAGATATTTTAGCAGCTAGTAAAACCCGTTATGAAGCTTCTTTAATTTTAAAAAAATACAACTCAACAAAAAATACTTTATTAATAACTGAAAAAGACATTGCTTACAACAATATCAAAAGAAAGGTGAAAGAATGGGGAATTCTTGGGCTAGGATTCAGACCAGGAAAGACTTGTGTTATTTCTACTTTCAGATTAAAACGAAAAGTAAGTGACGCAAAATTTAGGGAGCGATTACAAAAAGTTTGTATACATGAAGTAGGACATAATTTAGGCTTACCTCATTGCACATACAATTCTTTTTGTTTAATGAATGACGCGAATGGAACGATTGCACAGGTAGATAAAGAAAAAATGTTCTTTTGTGACAATTGCAAAAAACAAATTGGAATGAAATAAAAATTATTAGTTTCGAGGAAGTAAAATAGTATACGTTCTTCCCTTTGAATTATTTAAATATTTATCCCTCATCCAAGGGTTCAACATTCGAATCGTTTTATAATTTGTGCCTTTGCTCTTTGCATACGAAACTAAACTTCCTATACCGGATGAAATGGTTTCTGATCGGAGCTCTAATGGATGATAAATCATGTCATCATTTAAATTATAGCCAAACATTTTTTGATTGTCTAAAATATATTTTAAAGCAGCAATTCTAAAAACATACCGCATCGTTTCTTCGGGCAACAATACATTATAAAAACTAGTTTCACCTTGATTGGTTAATGCTCCATTCATTCCACCCATACCGCAGTTATAAGAGGCTGCAGCAGATGTCCAATTGCCAAATTTATTGTAAGCTTCTTTTAGATATTTACAAGCTGCATCGGTAGATTTTTCAGGATTATATCGTTCATCTACTTCACCGTCAATATGTAAACCATAAATGGGAGCAGTAGCAGGCATAAATTGCCAGAAACCCACTGCACCAACTCTTGATGTTTGGTTTTGTAAAGCACTTTCTGCTATGCATAAATATTTAAAATCATCTGGAACATTGTTGGCCTTTAATCGTGCTTCTATCATTGGCAACCAACGTCCCATTTGTTTAATAATATAGGCAGTTGATCCTTGCATAAAAGTATTGACCAATAATTCTCGGTCTAAACGCTCCCTCACATCCCACTGTTCTAAAGGCATTCTTTCACCAAACAATGTAAAATTACGGGGAGTTTCTGGAGCAGAAACATAAATGGGCCTGTATGAACTTATGCCTTCTTGAACTTCAGTTTGATAACGTGGATAGCTTCTTTGTGCTACACAAATTTGAAATGACAACAACGTCATTAAAACAAAAATTATTTTTTTCAT
>CANGUS010000086.1 GCA_947457085.1 Bacteroidota bacterium | reverse complement strand
TTAATACCAATTGGGAGAAAAAAAGAACCCCTCCAACTACTGTTAAAATACCTCCTACAGTGTTTGAAACCGCATTAAATAATAAAGACAATGATGAGTTACGACGTATGCTGTATGTGGCTTTGACTAGGGCTAAAAAAGAATTGTATGTGAGTTATTTTAATCAAGATTTGAAAGAAAAGGATGTAGAAAAGTCCTTGTTTTTATATGAAATTTTTGGTGAAAAATACGAAGCAGAAAAACCTGTAGTTTCAAATGAAATGATTTTTGAATTTGAAACCCTAATGAATCATACGGATGAAGAAGTTGTATTGCAAGCCATGGAAAAAGAGTTTGTAGACAAGCAATTGAGCAAATTTGAAATGAATGTAACGGCGTTAAATAATTACTTACAATGCCCATTGAGATTTTATTATAACAATGTTGTTCGCATCCCATCCGGACTTACAGAAACGATGACTTTTGGAAGTGCTATTCATTATGCCTTAGAAAAACTCTTTGACGATATGAAAAAAAATAACCAAGTTTTTCCTCCTTTAGAAAGGTTTGAAGATCATTTGAAATTCTATATGAGTCGAAACAAGGAAAAATTTAGTCCTGAAGGATTTAAACATAAATTAGAATATGGGAAAGATGTTTTGAAAAATTTGTATGATAAAAATCTTGACACTTGGTCTAAAAATGTTGACCTTGAAGTACATGTAAAGGCAACAGTTAATGATATCCCGATTAAAGGGTTATTAGACAAAATTGAATACCATGAGCAAGGAGATTTTGTGATCGATTATAAAACAGGTGATGCAAACTCATCCTATACAAAAGAAAAATTTAAAAGTCTAGCGGACGATAAAAATGGAGTAGGGGGCGATTATTGGCGACAAGCAATATTTTATAAAATTTTGTTAGACTACCAACATCCTCGAAAATACAAAGCAACTAGTGCACAATATGTATTTGTTGAACCTGATAAAAAAACAAAAGAATTGACAATGCCGATTCATGTAGCATTTAAAAAAGAACACGAAGATCAGGTAAAGCAGCAATTGACAGAGGTTTGGCACAAAATTCAAAATCATGATTTTTATACAGGTTGCGGTGATGAGAAATGTCCAAGTTGTAATTTTTCTAGACAAATAAATAGTAATGTACTCCCTAAATCCTAATTGGTTTTTCTATTAGGGAGATTAAATATCTTTTAAGATGAACAGTTTTTAAATTGAAAATATTTGAAAAAAATGATTCGCTATCATTCTATTAACTTTCTATGTTTATGGGATGATAGTTTTCAAAATTAAAAGAAGTAGCGTTTTAATGTTATGCTATTTTAATAATAATTTCCCTCTAGTTTCAATGTTTTGATGATCACTGAGTTCAAACAAATACATTCCTTTAGCTAGTTTGTTTAAATCTACAGCCTCCATTTCTTTAATCTTTTCGGTAAAAATAAGTTGGCCCACCATATTATAAAGTCGTAAAGTAAGTGGTTTGTTTGTTTGAATAAATAAATTTCCTGAGCATGGGTTTGGGGAAACGAGTATGCTATTATTATAACTATTATCAATGCCTAACGTATTCATGGTATAGCAAGTCGAGGTGTCTGTACAAACGCCATTGCTAATCACCACAGCATATGAACCATTCGAATTTGGAATGAAAGTTTGATTCGTTTCACCTACTATGGGTGCAAAATTATTCTCACAATCTATCCATTGATATGATGCGTTTGTTGCGTTGGAACTTAATATGTTTCCAGATAAAGTAATGTTTGTATTAATGGAAGCAATGGTAAGATGTAAGGTTATCACTGTATCGCAACCAACAGAGCTGCTCAGAGTATGTGTGGCGGTATTATTGCTTACAGAATATGTAATGCCGTCAATCCAGGTATAAGGAGTGCATGAATAGATACTATCCGAAGTTGAATAATTTTGACAAGGTTCTATTTTTAATACAAATGCATCCCAATCACCTACAGCCATTATATTGTTTATGCCAGCATTAAAATTAAAATCAGTGTTGTTGCTAAAAGAACCAGATACATATAGTTTGCCGTGATTATTAAGTGCAATACCATTTACAGATGCAGCAGCAGGTTCGTCGCTGATGTTTTTTGCCCAGTTAAAATTACCCGAACTGTCTAGTTGCATTATGTATCCACGGGTATTGGTAATTTGGTTAGGGTCGCCTAAGTAAAAAATGCCAGGACCTGGATCAAAATCTTCATGACCTTTATAAGATCCACAAAGAATTACATTGTTCAGACTGTCAATTGCAATACCAAGTACAGCTTCAATTTCTGGAGAAATTCCAGAAAAACCACCCATATGCTTTGCCCAAATAAAATTAGCATTGGAATCAATCTTTAAAATATAAGAAGCGTTTTTGATGGTTGTAATAGTATAATTTGTATTCCCAAAATCAAAATCAACACTCCCTATAAAAAGTCCGCCTAAATAATAATTGCCTACTGAATCGCAAGAAAGTACAGAAATGCCCACAGTATTGAGACTTTTATTTTGAAACTGTTTTGCCCAGATGTAATTGCCTGTAGGATCAAGCTTTAGTAAAAATAAATTGTATTGAAGTGGATCTACTGTGTCTTTCAAATATTGAATATTCGGTCCTGGGTCTACATCTATTGAATCTCTGTAGGATGCATTTATTAAAATATTATTGTTTTTGTCAAACATCAAATCATTTACTTGCACAGAATTATTTTGAGGTCCTTCTAATGTTTTTACCCATTTGAAATTTCCAGCAGCATCTAATTGTAAAATATAAATATCTATCGTCAGCGCACTTTTGGTGGTAACCCCCGATCCAGGATCAAAATCTACTGTATTCGAAAAATTTCCTGCAATGATTACATCATTTGATGTGTTAATGGAAAGTCCTCTTGCAACATCACTTCCTGAACCGCCTATTGTTTTTGCCCAAAGGTAATTGCCCAAATTATCAAGCTTTAAAATATAAATATCCGCGAATCCGTTAGATGTTTTGAAATCAACATTCGCACTAGGATCAAAGTCAATGGTATTCATAAAGCGTCCGGTCAACAAAATATTACCAGCTTTATCAATCTGTACTTTTTCAACATTGTCGTTTGATAAATTTCCAAAAGTTTGAACCCATAATATATTTCCCGCACTGTCTAATTTTAGTAAATAAAAATCAAGTCCTCCATTTGACACTTTATTCACTACAGCAGGTCCCGGATCAAAATCTACTGTCCCGGTGAAGGTGCCTGCTACATATAGGTTTCCTTTGGAATCCGTTTTGATTATATTGGCATTGTCGTTTAATGTACTCCCATAAGTTTTCACCCAATCTAAACCCACATTTTGAGCTTTAGTAATAACAAAACAAAAACTGAAAATTAAAACAAGGATGTTTTTCATTTTTTTGAAATTTAAATTAAAAGTACAATTTATTAATGTACAATCGAGTATATGCTTTGCTTGATATGTTCTAGTAAGTATAACCAAAATTTTAATAATGTATAAACCAGTTGGTTTTTTTGCCTTGAAAATAAATTCACTACATTTGCAAAAATTTAAAAAAACAAAAAAATGAAAGAAGTATATATTGTTTCGGCTACAAGAACGCCTATGGGATGTTTTGGAGGTGCATTGAAAGATTTTTCGGCTACTCAATTAGGTGCCATTGCGATTAAAGAAGCAGTGAAACGTGCAGGAATCAAGCCTGAAGATGTACAAGATGTATTAATGGGTTGTGTGATGCAAGCTGGATTAGGACAAGCTCCTGCTCGTCAAGCAGCTAAATTTGCTGGTCTGCCGAATGATGTAAATTGTACTACTATCAATAAAGTTTGTGCGAGTGGAATGAAAGCAGTGATGTTAGGTGCACAATCGATTATGTTAGGAGATGCCGATGTAGTGGTTGCAGGTGGTATGGAAAGTATGAGCAATGTTCCTTTTTACAATAAAAATGTAAGATGGGGTACTAAATATGGTAATATTACCCTTGAAGATGGAATTGCCAAAGATGGATTATTGGATGTTTACAACAATTATCCAATGGGAAATGCGGCAGAGTTGTGTGCATCTGAACATAATATTACTCGTGAAGCGCAAGATGCATTTGCTATTGAAAGCTACAAACGTAGCCAAGCTGCAATTGAAGCCGGACGATTTGATGCTGAAATTTGTGCAGTTGAAATTCCACAAAGAGGAGGTGAACCAAAAATCATGAATAAAGATGAAGAGCCATACAATGTGAAGTTTGACAAAATACCTGCTTTGAAACCGGTATTTGTAAAAGATGGTACTATTACTGCTGCCAATGCGAGTACGATGAATGATGGTGCATCTGCATTGGTTTTAATGAGTAAAGAAAAAATGGAAAGTTTAGGTTTAAAACCTTTGGCTAAAATTATAGGTTATGCCGATGCTGAACAAGCTCCAGAATGGTTTACCACCACACCGAGTTTAGCAGTTCCTAAAGCAGTTGAAAAAGCAGGTTTAACTATGGATAAAATAGATTTCTTTGAATTAAACGAAGCATTTTCAGTAGTTGGTTTAGCGAATATGCAAATCATGAATTTGAATGCAAGCAAAGTGAACGTAAACGGCGGTGCAGTTTCTTTAGGTCATCCTTTAGGAAATAGTGGTTCTCGTATTCTTGTTACTTTGATTAATATATTAAATCAAAATAATGCCAAATATGGCGCTGTAGGTATTTGCAATGGTGGAGGAGGAGCTTCTTCTGTTGTAATTGAGAAGTGCTAATTAACAACGAATTGTTTTTTTAAACCCATATTCATCTCACAATAGTGAATGTTTATGGGTTTTCACTTTTATAGATATTTTATTAACGAAATAAGCTCAGTTTAATCCTTAAATTTGTAGATATTTATTTATTTATGAAACGTTTCATCATCGTCTTGTTTTTATTGTGTCTTGTAAAATTTACGCAAGCATCTCATATTTATGGGGGTGATATCAATTATAAAAATATTGCAGGTAATACTTATGAAATATCATTGATATTGTATGGCGATTGTAGTGGTGGTTCTTACCCCAATTTATTTACGTCAAGTCCGGTTATAGAAATTTATAATAATGGAAGTTTCTTTCAAAATCTTTCATTGACAATTTCTGGCAATCCTGGATTGGAAGTAACACCTATCTGTCCGGCACAAGCGAACAATACTTCTTGTCAAGGTGGTAGTCAACCAGGTGTGGCACAATTTATTTTTAAAAAGCAAGTAACACTCAATGCTCAATCGAACAGTTGGCGTTTTATATTTAATGGAAATCTTGGTGTTAGTGGCGCAGGCAGAAGCGGATCTATTACAAACATTACTACCAATGGGGCCAATGCATCTGTTATGCAATTAGAAGCTACGCTAAATAATAGTCTAGCTCCTAATAATTCTTCAACATACTCAACCATTCCAACTCCTTTTTTTTGTATCAATACACAGCAAGAATATAATCAAGGGGCTATTGATATTGATGGCGATATTCTCAGTTTTGATTTAATAGATGGCTTAGATGCGAATAGTCCTACTGGCTTGGTTAATTATATTGCACCATTTACTTTTAATGCACCACTTGGAACTGCAGCAGGGAATTTCTTTTTCAATAATGTAAATGGACAAATGTCTTTTATGCCCAATATACAACAGCAAGCGTTGGTGGTAAGTAAAGTAACCGAAACTAGAAATGGGATTATTGTAGGAACTTCTATGCGTGAAATGACGTTTGTGGTTTTGAATTCTTGTAATAATCAATCTCCCAGTGGTTATATAGTAAATACTAATTTAGGAACTATTGTCAACCAAGAGACAATTGAAGTCTGTAATGTTGGTAGTTCAGTATTAAATTTCAGTATTCAAGCAGTTGATCCCAATGGGGATAAAGTTACCGCTAATGTGAATGGATTGCCTGCCAATGCTATTTCAACGGTAACCAACAACAATACTACTAATCCTGTTGTGAATATTTCATTTACTATGCCTAGCCCTTTTGTTGCAGGAAGTTACAGCTTTTATATTACTTATCAGGATGATGCGTGTCCACTTTCGAGTAAACAAACACTGGCCTATACAATTAAATTAGTAGAACCCATTGCAGCTACCTTTCAAATTACAAATGAATCTTGTTTTCCTAAAAATGATGGCAAAATTGATGTTATTGGAACAACGACCAATAACTCTTTATTATATTCAATTAACAATGGAGCATTTCAAGCCAGTAATTCTTTTTCGAATTTAACTGCAGGAAATTACAGTATTATTTTAAAAGATGATAAAAACTGTATACTAAATACGCAAGCAACCGTTACAGGTTCTAATAATCCCACAATTATAAATCCAATCGTAATAAACATTAAATGTTTTGGGGAAACAAATGGGTCTATTTCGGTAACAGCCTCTCCATTATCATCCAATTATATTTATACTTTATTGCCTGATAATGTTATTAATAACACGGGGTCATTTATTAATTTATCTCAGAATAATTATACGGTCTTGGTTCAAGACAATAGCCAATGTAAAGATTCTTTCATAACCACTATTTCGGAGCCTCCTCCAATTCAGCTCACATCAGTAAAGACATATGATTTATTTTGTGATAAAATAAATGGAAAAATTATTGCAACCAGCAATTTTGTAGACAGTGTTTATTACTTTTTAGAACCCGGTGTTGGTAGGTCTGAAAATGGTGTTTACGAAAATTTACAAGCAGGAACATATACGCTTTCTATAATCAATAATAATGGATGCAAAACCCAACAAACTGTTACATTAAATACACTTCCCAATACTCTTGCGGTTACTACAACTCAAAATGATTTGCCTTGCAATGGAAAGGGTACGGAAGGTTTTGCGGAAGTGTTTGCTAATAATGGTACGCCTCCATATAGCTATGTTTGGACCACCAATCCGATACAAACCAATGCCAAAGCAACCGATTTATATTATGGTTTTTATCAGATAACGGTTACCGATGCAACTGGTTGCGATACAAAAACACAAGTATATATTAATCCAGGAAATTGTTGTGAAAATATTTTTGCCGCCAACATTTTTACTCCTAATGGGGATAGTAAAAATGATGATTGGGGTTTAGTAACCAGTGCAGGGTTAGAAATAAAGCAATTTATGGTAGTCAATCGTTGGGGACAAAAAGTTTGGGAAACCGACAATCAACGAACTCGTTGGGATGGTCGTCAAAAATCCAGAATTGTAGATCCTGGAACTTATTTTTATTTATTAAAATATAAATGCTTAACAGACAATAAAACGTACTTTAAAAAAGGCGAAGTCAATGTGGTTCAATAAAGCAACTTTGTTAAATAAAAAAAATCCTTCACGATTTGTAAATATCATGAAGGATTTCTTTAAGCATTCTAATTTTTAAAATGTCGAAATGCTACTTATCCACTTACATTAAAATCTCTTAATGCATCATTTAAACTCGTCTTTAAATCGGTGCTTTCTTTACGCTGACCAATAATTAAAGCACATCCTACTTGATATTCTCCTGCAGGGAATTTTTTTGTGTAACTTCCTGGTATTACTACACTTCTTGCCGGTACTCTACCTTTGTATTCGATAGGCGTGGCACCACTTACGTCAATAATTTTTGTGCTTTGGGTAAGCACTACATTGGCG
>CANGUS010000085.1 GCA_947457085.1 Bacteroidota bacterium | reverse complement strand
TCATGGCGTATATTCAAATGAAAAAACTATTACCTTGAAAGTGGTTGAGAAAGTAGGTAAATTGTTGAATGAAAAATATAAAAAAGAGGTAAAGGTAATTTACACGCGGAATGAAGACATATTGCCGCCAAACAATTTTGCCACCATAGGCGAATCACTTAAATATAGAACAGAGGTTGCTAATAAAGCACAAGGCGATTTGTTCATTTCGGTTCATGTAAACTCTACTCCGCGAAAAAATTCACCGGTTAAAGGAACTTTGGTTTTAGTATGTGGGCCAACCAGAGTAGAGGAGAAAGAAGGGGCGATTGGAGAGAATGCTAATAATGTAGCAGAACAAGATGAATTATTGGATCCAAGTGATCCTGCTACTTCAATTATTATTGCTCAATATTCTCAAGCCTTTTTGTCAAAAAGTATTTCAATCGGGGAAAAAATAAATACAGAATTTACAAAACAAGGAAGAGTAACAGAAGGAGTTCGTCAACAAAGTTTGCAAGTATTAGCAAGTACAGCGATGCCAGGTGTTTTGGTAGAAATTGGCTATTTAAATAATGTTGAAGAAGAATCGTATTTAAACAGTGAAGAAGGATTAAATGAAGTAGCACAAGCTATTTTTAAAGGCATTACATTATATAAAGAGGAGATTGAAAAAGATCCAACTGAAATTAAAATTGAAAATTAAGTCGTAGATTTATTTTGACATCCATCTTAAATAGAAAAGAAAATACTAAAATGGCATTTAAAATCACAAAAGAAATCAAACTAGCATTATTGGGTATATTATCGGTACTCGTTTTTGTATTCGGTTACAAATACTTAAAAGGGACGGGCATTTTTTCATCCTCAAAAACAATTTTTGCAGAATATGATAATGTTCAAGGTTTAACCCCTGCGAGCTATGTTCAAATAAAAGGGTTTACGGTAGGAACTGTTAATGCCATTGAATTGTCAAAAGAGCATGCAGGCAAAGTGAAATTAACCTTGTTTATAAACAAAGATTTAAATATTCCCATCGATTCTAAAGCGAAAATAGTATCCTTGGATTTATTAGGAACCAAAGCAGTAAATATTGAACAGGGGGTTAGTACCACTATGCTAAAAGACAACGAAATGATTGCTGGGGAAATTGAATTGGGTACGATAGAAAGTTTGGGAGCTTCTGCTACGCCTGTAATGGACAATGCTAAAAATACCCTAGCTTCTTTAGAAACCACCGTTCAAAGTATCAATAATATTTTAGATGTCAATACCCAAAATAATTTAAAAAGTTCTATTGCCAACTTAAATAAAACGATGGCGAATTTTAGTCAACTTTCAAATGAATTAAATGCGCAACGATCTAAAATTACCGGCTTATTAAATAATTTAAATTCGTTTACGAATAATTTAAATCAAAATAATAGCAAAATTAATAATGTGTTGAAAAGTGCGGAAATTACCACGAATAATTTAAGCAAAGCAAATATTGAAGGAACCGTAAATGAATTGAAAGCGACTTTAACTGATTTACAAACGACCTTGAAAAAAGTAAACAGTGGTAATGGCAGTTTAGGTTTATTAATGAATGATGATAAACTATATAAAAACCTGAAAAACACTTTAGAAACCACCAATAATTTGATGTATGATTTGAATGCGCATCCTTCAAAATATATCAATATTAACATCATTGGTCGTAAGCAAAAATATGAATCTGCGCCCAAGCCTGCGCCTAATTCATCTAATTAATTTATTTATATATTTATTACTAATCATTGAAGTTTTCAATCAAAATATTTCTTTTGTGTTGTTTGATTCAACATGTTGCTTTCGCACAAATGCCAACTTTTGATTCGACCGGATTGCAAATTATTATGGTCAAACATGCAGACAGTGCAGTTGGTTATAATTTAGAAAATAAAAACTATCAACGGCTGCTAGGATCTGTTATTATAGAGCACAATGGAATTACGTTAACCTGCGACAGTGCTCATTTATTTCAAGCGAATGATTATGTAGAAGCCTTTAGTAATGTACGAATTACCAAAGTGAATGGAGAAAATGCATCGAGTGATTATATAAAATACACTGGCAAAAATAATACTGCTTTAATGAAAGGAATGGTCCAAATTATTGATGGTGCCAATACTTTAAATACTGAAGAATTGACCTATAATGTCAAAACTAAAATTGGGGTGTACAATAAAGGAGGTACGCTACAAAATGAAGAAACAACAGTAAGCAGTGAAACAGGAACATACAATGGATTTACGCAATTAACTCATTTTATTACTAATGTAGAAGTTACCAATCCGAAGTATAACATTACATCGAAAGAGCTGACTTATAACATGAATTCAAAAGTAGTTCGGTTTTTAGCGGAGTCTGTAATTAACACAGATAACAGTACGATCACTACTTCAAATGGAAGTTTTGATTCTAAAAACTCCAATGCTGTTTTTAATACAAGAACAACAATTGAAAACGAAAATCAAATTATTATTGGAAATAAAATTACCTACAATGACCAATCTGGAAATGCGTCTGCAAGTGGCAATGTGATTGTAGAAGATTTAAAAAATGACAGCAAATTATTTTCAGATAAAGCAGAATACAATAAACAAACGGGGGCAGGCAAGGCTATAGGCAATGTGCTTATTGAGCAGGAAGGTGGTTCGAAAACCTTGAGATCCAATCAAGTAGATTTTAATAAAAAAAATGGCTATTACAAAGCTACTGGCAAAGTGATTTTCATAGATACTGTTCAACATTCAATACTACTTGCGGGTATGGTTGAATATAATGACAATTCGAAATTTATGATTGCCACGATGTATCCTAAATTAATCTCAGTCAATGAAGGCGACTCTCTTTTTATGAGGGCGGATACGATGATGTCTTTGCGATTTAAAGATAAAAATGACTTAAAAAAAATCATCACTTCCACTAAAAAAACGAAAGAGCTTACGTATGGTTATAATTTGTTATTTGCCGATTCTACTTATAAATCGATCGATGATGCGCCTGAACCCAAATTAATAATTGCCAATAGAAATGTAAAAATATATTCAGATTCATTACAAAGTGTGAGCGATAGTTTGAGTTATTCAGAAGTGGATTCTATGTTTCGATTATATAAAAATCCGATCATGTGGAGCAAGCAACAACAGGCTAATGCAGATACTATTTATTTAAAAACCAATAAAAATAAATTAGCGGAAGTGAATTTGTTAGTGAATTCATTGTTGATTTCATCATCTAAGTATGAAAATGTGTATGACCAAGTTGCGGGTAATTATGTGAATGCTTATTTTGTAAACAATGAAATTGATCATGTGTTTGTCAATCAAAATGCTGAAAGTTTATATTATGCCAAAGACGATAAAGAGGAATATATTGGTGTAAATAAAGCCGAAAGTTCCTCTATGGATGTATTTTTTGTAGATAAAGAATTGGATCACATTGTTATGCATGCAAATCCCAATGGTGTTTTCTTGCCAATAGATAAATTGACACAAACAGATAAATTTCTGGGTTCGTTTAAATTATTGACAGAAAGAAAACCCACATCGAAAGCAGAGATATTGAATGATTAAATTTCAGCGTTTGATTAAATTCGCATTCAGTTTACACATTCTCATCTTCATCATTTATAAAAAAACTAAAAATAGTAGTTCCGTAATTTTTAGAACGTTTAAAAAATGGGTAATGCTCGTAATTGTTTCTTGGCGTATGCTCGAGTACAAACCATCCCCCTTTATTTAGTAATTTTCGATTAAAAATAATGGTAGGAATTTCATCAATGGTGCCTAATGCATAGGGAGGGCCTGCAAAAATAAAATCAAAAGAACTGGTACATTGATTCATAAAGCGAAAGACTTCTGATTTAAATACTTTGAAATTTTCAAATTTCAAATCAGTTGCATTTTTTTTTATAAAATCATACATTTTTTGGTCTTGCTCAATAATCGTCAAATCATTACAGCCTCGAGAAGCCAATTCATAACTAATACAACCCGTGCCTCCAAATAAATCGAGTGTCACCAATTCTTCAAAGTCTAAATTGTTTTGAAGGATATTAAATAAACCCTCTTTGGCAATATCTGTAGTTGGTCTTGTATGAGGCATATTGGTTGGAGGATGAATTTTTCGACCACCATGAGAACCACTTATAATGCGCATTTGAAAATTGAAAATAGATTAAAGAAATTGTGTGTAGGTTGAGAATATAAAGCATCTGGATATTGGATGTCTTTTATTCTTGTGATAAAGCGAACAGTAGGAAAATATTTTTTCAAAGCGAGTGAAACATTTTCTATTTGAGTTACTTCTCCATGGAGTTGAATGCCACTGTTGTCTAGTTTTAAATTCAATTGTTTGCAAGCATTGGCAATATGATACACAATATCCAATGTGTTAGCATAAGCATAAACTTGATGTAAAATTAAATTTGTTTTTTGATAAATGGTCAATACCATATTTTCATCTTTCATGGATACGAAAACACTGTGTTCATTTTCGCTCAGAATAAAATCAGGATAATTGTTTAATAAACAAGCCGAGGCGTTGTAAAAGTGAACATTTTTTAAACGAGATTCTAAAAACTGAATCGTTGATTTTTTTACAGCAAAAAGATCATGAATCGAACTTTTAAAGGATTGCTTTAAAATAATTTCTTCTTTTAGAATTTCATGTTGAAAAGTAAAATAGCTCGCATAATTATTGTCATCTAATAACTCATTTGGGATTAATACCGATTTGAAGCTGTCGATTGCAATATTAATACGACTTGATTTTTTGATATTTTTATCTGCTAATATTTCATTAAAATCATTTTTGCCTACTACTTTATTTTCAAAATAAAAATGTTTAATATGAAATACAGTCTTGTAATCTACATCCGATATGCAATAGGTTAAATAATTTTTACCTAGCAAAATATTACAAGCTAATTGGTTATCATTTTGGATGATATGAATATTATTATCGAGCGATATTTTAGGAGTTAGTGCCATTCCTTGTTTTGAGATTACAATATTATAAAATTTTTAGTGGATATAGCGATAAATTAATAGGAAATGTATAAATCCAATGATTGGATAAATCTAAAATTGGGTTCGCTTTTCTAAACTATATTTGTACTTTAAATTTTTTACTTTGAAGTCATATATTTCTTATGTCCTAAATGGAATTTTAGTTTTTCACCTTTTTATTACTTTACTGAGTTTTTACAGTTTGTTTACCGACTACACTGGTTGGACTAATTATCATTTACTTCCGTTTGGCTATTTATTGTATACCATTTTATGGGTAGGGGTTTGTAAAAAAAACAGACTCATTTCCTTGGCTTATTTACTCGTTTCTTTATTAGAAATAGGGGCTAAATTGTTTTTAACTAAATCAACCATAGGGCAAGTTTTAGGAGATGTCTTGTTTCCGGCCAATTTAATTTTTATTGCGATCATCGCGTTGCTTTATAATTTGATTTTTAAAAGTCCTGTGTATGAGTCAAAATAAACCCACTCGAATTATTTCATTGGTTCCCTCTCAAACAGAGTTGTTGTATGATTTAGGATTGAGGGATGAGGTTATTGGAATTACAAAATTTTGTATTCATCCAGATGAATGGTTTCGCAGAAAACAAAGGGTGGGAGGTACTAAAAACTTGAAAATTGACTTGATAAAATCATTAAATCCTGACCTGATATTAGCCAATAAAGAAGAAAATTTAAAAGAAGAAATTGAAATATTACAAAATGATTTTAATGTTTATGTCAGTGATATTTCTACTATCAACGAGGCTTTACAAATGATTGAGGATATTGGTAAGTTAGTTCATTGTCAGCAAAAATCTATAGAAATAGTGAATGGGATAAAGGCAGAAATGATGACCCAATCTCGTTTGGAGAAAAAAGATAAAATAGACGCCTTGTATTTAATTTGGCAAAATCCCTATATGGTGGCAGGTAATGATACTTTTATTCATGATATGATGTTAGAAGCTGGTTTTAATAATTTGGTTAAACAAAATCGCTATCCGATGATGACGTTGGAGGAAATAAAATCAATCAATCCAACAGTTATTATGCTTTCGAGTGAACCTTTCCCATTTGCAGACAAACACATCATTGAATGGCAGATGCAGTTGCCCAATACTAAAATTATTTTAGTGGATGGCGAATTATTTAGTTGGTATGGCAGCCGAATGTTAAAATCATTTCAGTATTTTAGAGGTTTATATGAAGAACTATCCTCTTAATATGATTCTTATTTTTTCCCTAGCATTTTATTCGGTGCTTTGGTTGTTATTAAATCCTGTTTTGGGCTATCTGCTAGACAGCGATTGTGTGGCATACTTAACCATTGCTGAACGATTTGCTAAAGGACAATATTTTGAATCTATCAATGGCTTGTGGAGTCCGTTAAATGGCTGGATGATTGTACCATTTATTAAAGCTGGATACAATAGCTGGACAACGGCAAAGTCAATGAATTATTTTATTGGCGCTTTCGTTTTGCTACTGTCTTTTTTGTTGACCAATCGATTCGTGAAGAACAAGTTGGCAACTTATTTATTTGCTATCTGTTTTCCTATCGTGTTGGCTTATCAAGTATACTTTCAAATGTTTGGAGATGTATTGCAATTGGTTTTTTTATTAGGCTATCTATTGTTGATTACTTCCCCAGGTTTTTTTAAATCAACGATTAAAATCATTGCAGCGTCCGCAATAATGGGCATTGCTTACTATGCTAAAGCATATAGTTTGTTTTTCTTTTTAATTCATTTTATAGCAATTGTAAGTTGGACATATTATAAACGTCAAATTACATTGGCACTATCTTTAAAAAATATTGGCATCGCATTTTTTACCATTTTTATTGTCATTTTTCCATGGAACTATGCATTGCATAATAAGTACAAGGAATGGAATTTTATTGGTCAATCAGGTAAAATGAACATGAGTTGGAATATTAATTCAGGCAAATCATTTAAGCCTAATTATACTTTAATGATACCGCCAACTTATACTGATTCGCCATCCTTTTGGGAAGACCCATACCTTACTCAACAAAATTTAAGCACACCTGTTTCTTCGGTAAAACATTTTGTAAAATGGTTGGCACGAGTCGTTCATACCAGCTTTGAAGCAGTTAGCTGTTTTCAAGAGCTTACTTTTTTTGCAATTGCAATTTTATGTTTCGGTGTCTACTGTTATTTTAAAAATGCTAGAGAAACTTTTTCTGAAATAGAGTTCAATTCACAGCTTATCATGATAACCATATTCATACTTCCTTTTGGTTATTTATTGATGCATATTGAAACTCGTTATATTTGGGCAAATAGTATTCTATTATGGATATTGGCACAACAAATTATACATCAATTTACTCAAATTCAAAAAAAATACAAAGTAATTCTGACTATTATAGTTGCATTTTCATTTGTCTTTTCCCCTATAAAAAATACATTTTCATTGCGACAAAAGAATAAAGATTTGTTTGAAACTGCAGCGCAATTGAATCAACTAAAATGGCAGGGTAAATTTACATCCAATATTACGGATGCGGGTAGAATGTGGGTAATTGCCTATTTGACTAAATCGTCTTTTTATACAATTGAAAAAAATATGTATACAGAACAAGAACTTATCGCTGAAATGAAAAGGTATGGGGTACAATATTATTTTTTTGAAGCGGAAAATAATTG
>CANGUS010000084.1 GCA_947457085.1 Bacteroidota bacterium | reverse complement strand
TGAAATGACCATAACGCCATTAAAACAAAAATTATTTTTTTCATTTTCTTTTTTCTTAGTCTTTTTTCTTTTTATAAATTGGCACCGTACTGCAAGGCTCACCATACATGATGCTTTTAACTACTGGTTTTAATTTTGCAGTAATAGCTGCATAAGCACTCGGTGCAATAGCAATGTCACCACAACCTTTAATAACGACTCTTTGATCAACAAATTCTTTTTCATCAATCTGATGAATGTGATCCAGCAATAACAATTCAGTAGCTTTTTCAGGAGTATCAACCCATAATTTTTTAGCCACATTTTGCAAATAATTTGCTGCTAACATATACGCCCAAACAGGAATAATTGCATCAACCGAACAAGTAATAACTACATTTTTTTGTTCATAAACCGACCAATCAAAAGCTAATAAGGAAGCTCTGTAATCTTTTTCTTTCAATATAAGCTCCATGAACAAAAAAGATTTCATATCAAAAATCATCAAATCTTTTGGAAAATAATCTTCTAAATTGATTGTTATGATTCCACTTTCAGCTACTTTATTTACAAATGTTTCCATTAAAGCAAAAATATGTTTTTAAACGGTTTATTTACTAAAAAAGATATAATTAATGATTGAACGAATTGAGCACACTGTCTTTTATTGCATTGTAATTTTTTATTTTTATGCCATTTTTTTGTTCTAAAAAACGCATATAAAACATAGCAAAAGCGTATGTATCTAATTTTTTCTGAACTGTATTTTCATACAAAAGAGATAAGTATTTTTCTTTTTGCTCAAGGCTTGCTGATTGATGCAGTGTATAATTGATGATTGACCAATTATAATCAATCGTTTCGTTTTTATTTATTTTCTTTTCGAGATAAGAAATCACTTTTTTAATATTTATTGAATCTATTTTTTCTTTTTCAATAACTGTTTTTTGAATTGCAAGAGTATCTTTTTCTAGTTTGTAATATGCCAATTTATTGCTTACCAAATTGCCACTATTTTGAATGTCAAAAAAATATGCATAGTCTTTGTTATAAAAATGATCTTTGGTTGCTTTCTTTTTTATTTGTTCGGTTATTTTATGCCAATACGGAGTATTGGTAAGCTCTTTAAAAGAACCGTAATCGATAGAAATATTGTTTATAGACACCAATCCGTCCAACGAATTGAAATAATTAATTATTTTCTTTAGGCTAATATAAGCGCTATCGTATTTTTTTAAATAAGAATAGCAAGACGCTAATTTATAGGTATAATTATAATGAACATAGCTATTTTCTTTCGAAAGATTATTTAAAAAATTGGCACATTCTTGGTATTTTTTTTGAGCAAAGAGTGTATTGATTTCATCTTCTTGATTTTGAATGAAACTGCTACTTATAAATAGAACTAATATTAAAATAAACTTTCTCAATAGAGTGTAAATTTAACTAAATAATTAATTATAGATTAAACTATGTGTTAACTTTTAAAAGCAAAACTACAAGTATTCTTAAACTGTATTTTGATATTAAATTATTAAAAGTAATTTTGACGAAATCGTCATTCAATGTCATCAAAATTTTTAATACGCATTTTATTTTTATTCTCGATACCAGTCCTTTCTTATGGACAAGGAAAAAACAGTTCTGTCAAATTACCAGCGTTTAAATCCCCTCCAATGGTTTGGGTAGATAGCGTATATCATTCGCTCACCTTAGAAAAAAAAATAGCTCAGCTATATATGGTCGCTGCCTACTCTGGTGGCGAAAAATACAATCAACCACTCATTGAAAAATTAATTGCTGATTATGGTATTGGAGGGTTAATTTATATGCAAGGAACACCGAAGGCACAAGCCGAACAAACCAACTTACATCAATCAAAAAGTAAAGTACCTTTATTGATTGCTATGGACGCTGAATGGGGCTTAGGCATGCGTTTAACAGGCATTAAAGATTTTCCTCGACAAATTATGTTGGGTGCTATGCAAGATAGCACCATCATTTATAAAATGGCAGCAGCCATTGCCAATCAATGTCGTCGTTTAGGAGTGCATATCGATTTTGCACCCGTTATTGATGTCAATAATAATCCCAATAATCCGGTAATTAATTTTCGTTCATTTGGAGAAAATAAAAATAAAGTAGCCAATTTTGGGATTCAATACATGAGGGGTTTACAAAATAATGGCGTAATGGCTTGTGCCAAACATTTTCCTGGTCATGGCGATACCGATGTTGATTCGCATAAAGATACTCCTGAAATTACCAAATCCTTATCCGATTTAGAAAAACTAGAATTATATCCATTTACTCAATTAATTGCCAATGGGATTCAATCGATCATGGTGGCGCATTTACAAATACCTGCACTAGACAGCCAAGCTCATACACCCTCTACTCTGTCTGAAAAAACAGTCACTGATTTATTAAAAAAGAAGATGGGTTTCAATGGGTTAATTTTTACAGATGCTTTAAATATGGAAGGGGTAGCGAAACACTATAGCCCTGGAGATATTGATTTAAAAGCATTTCAGGCTGGTAACGATGTATTATTATTTTCTCAAGATGTGCCAACGGGTATTCAAAAAATTAAAAATGCCATTGAAACCAAGGTGATATCTGAACAACGTTTAGAAGAAAGCGTAAAGAAAATATTAGCTGCTAAATACAATGCAGATCTTACTCATTATAAAAAAATAAAAACTGAAAACATAGAAGAAGATATTAATCAATATATTTCCACGATTCGATTATTGGTAGCCGAAAATGCAATCACTCTATTAGATGACCCCAATTTAATTTTAGAAAAAATAAACAAAGATGCAGTAAAAGATATTGTTTATGTGGGTGTGGGCACAAGCAGTGAAACCAAATTTTCAGGAGAATTAAAAAAATATGGTGTGAAAGAAATTTTATATGCTCCTACATCAGAAAAAGAATTAAAATCATTTGTAAAAGAACTCAAAGATGCCGAGGCCGTAATTGTTGGGGTGCATAATATGACCGGATATCCAAAAAATAATTTTGGTTTAGATGAATTAGAAGTAAAGGCAGTAAACCTTCTTTCTCGAAATCAGAATGCCATGACGGTTGTATTTGGAAATCCCTATGCAGTCAAAAGCTTTTGCGACATTGAAGGTATACTAGTAGCTTATGATGAAGCAGAAGAAACCCAACAAATTGCCGCTAAAATTGTTACCAGTCAATTAAAAGCAAAGGGAAAACTACCCGTAAGTATTTGTGAGAATTACAAACAAGGTGATGGAATTGTATCCTTGAAAAATGCATTAGGAGAAGTGATTGATTCAGTTCGATTTGCAAAACAAAATAAAGATGTAATAGAAAATCGTTTCAAAGCAAAATCTATATTTTCTAAAGAATATCCATTGGAATGCTGTGTAAGTCCTTTAGCCTTGGGTATTAACATTGCAGAACTCGACAAGCTCGATGCGTATTTAACGAGCTGTGTAAACAGCAATATTTTTCCTGGATGCAGAATTTTAGTAGCCAAAGAAGGGAATGTATTTTATGATAAATCATTTGGTTATTTAGGAAACGATCGTCAAAATAATGTAGACATTAATACGGTTTATGATGTGGCATCGGTAACTAAAATTGCAGCTACTACCATCGCCGTTATGAAATTATACGACCAAGGAAAACTAGATTTAGACGCTCCTTTAGGGAAATATGTTGCGATTACAAGAGGCACAGATAAAGAAAATTTGAAAATAAAAGATATATTAACCCATCAAGCTGGATTAAAAAGTTGGATCCCTTTTTATAAAGAAACATTAGATTCTTTAAAAAATCCAAATCCGATGATATACAACAGTACCATTCGAGGTAGATATACAGTAAAAGTTACGGACAATTTATATATGCGTTCAGATTGGGTAGATACGATGTGGCAACGCATCTTATTGTCTCCATTAGAAAATAGAGGAAAATATGTATACAGCGATTTAGATTTTATATTTATGCAAGCTGTAATAGAAAATGTTACTAAAAAGAAATTAGATGAATTTGTACGAGACGAATTTTATAAACCTTTAGGTATGAATTACACTGCTTATCAGCCCAAAAAGAATTTGAGAAATGTAGAAATTGCACCCAGCGAATTGGACGATTATTTCAGACACCAAATTATACAAGGCAATGTGCATGATATGGGTGCTGCGATGTTTGGGGGTGTAAGTGGGCATGCTGGGCTTTTTTCTACAGCTACTGATTTAGGGATATTGATGCAAATGTTATTAAATGGCGGAACATACCAAGGTAAACGCTACTTTCAAAAATCGACTGTGGAATTATTCACCTCTAAATATTCGATGATTAGCCGACGAGGGTTAGGGTTTGATAAACCAGACCCCAATGCTGATAAAACTAGCCCATGTACGGATCATGTTTCCTTAAAAACTTTTGGTCATCAAGGTTTCACTGGCACTTGTGTATGGGCAGATCCCAGTAATGATTTGGTTTTTGTATTTCTTTCAAACCGAACCTATCCCAGTGCTGAAAACAAAGCCATTAATAAAAATGGAGGCGTTAGAGAAATTGCGCAAGCGTATATTTATAAATCACTGGGGATTCCTTCGAGGTATTCGAAATGGAAATAACTAGAATTTCAATGAGAAAAAAATATAAAAAAGATCATTTGACCCATTTAGAGGTTAAATGATCCGTTATTTTCTAAAATTATTCACAATTTTTGTTCGGTGCATAAAAAAAATTTTATATACCACAAATAAATATCATTTTTGTAGTTGATGGGTAAAATAATATCAGTAGCAAATCAGAAAGGTGGTGTAGGCAAAACAACTACAGCCATTAATTTAGCGTGTAGCTTAGCTGTTTTAGACTATAAAACACTTTTAATAGATGCCGATCCGCAGGCAAATGCCACTACTGGCAATGGTTTCGATTTACGCAATGTACAATTGAGCGTATATGATTGTTTGGTGAATGATGTAGATATTAATCAAGTAATTTTAGAAACGGAAACGCCCAATTTATTTTTAATGCCATCTCATTTGGATTTAGTGGGTGCAGAAATTGAATTAATCAACCATCCAAACCGAGAATTTAAACTACAATCAGTATTAAATGAGGTTAAAGATCAATTTGACTTCATCATTATAGATTGTTCTCCTTCATTGGGCTTAATAACCGTAAATGCTTTAACAGCCAGTGATAGTGTAATTATTCCTGTTCAATGTGAGTTTTTTGCATTAGAGGGTTTAGGAAAATTATTAAATACCATAACCATTGTACAGTCCAAGCTCAATTCTAATTTAGGGATAGAAGGTATTTTAATGACGATGTATGATGGCCGTTTACGTCTTTCAAATCAGGTAGTAGAAGAAGTAAAAAATCACTTCAATGAGTCTGTATTCAATACCATTATCCACAGAAACACTCGATTAGGTGAAGCACCGAGTTTAGGCAAACCCGTTTTGCTATATGATGCTGATTCTACAGGTGCTTTAAATTATTTAAATCTTGCCAAAGAAGTATTACAACGCAATGATCTAACGAAAATAAAAAACAGTCAAAAAACGATAGAAATAGAAGAGAATGAGCAATAAACCCAATCAAAAAGCGCAAATAGGAAAAGGCATTGGTGCCTTATTAGGCAATATTAAAGAGGAAGTAAATGCATTTCAAAAAAATGCCAATGCTGCACAAACTACTTCTCAACCAACCGACGAGGCTTTGGTGGGTAGCATTTCGAGAATACCGTTAGCATCGATTGAAGTCAATCCGAATCAACCTCGAAGAACATTTGAAGAAATTCCGTTACAAGAATTGGCAGAGTCTATCAAATTACATGATATTATTCAACCAATTACGGTTACGAAACTTCCCAACAAAAAATACCAATTAATTTCAGGTGAGAGAAGGTTTAAAGCATCAAAAATTGCCGGTTTAAAAGATATTCCTGCCTATGTGCGTGTAGCCAATGACCAAGAAATTTTGGAAATGGGTTTGCTTGAAAATTTGCAAAGAGAAAACCTAAATGCGATTGAAATTGGCTTGGCATACAAACGTTTGATGTCCGAATGCAATATGACGCAAGATAACGTAGCTGAAAGAATGAAGAAAGATAGAACTTCTGTAACAAACTACATTCGATTGCTAAAATTACCTCCTTCTATTCAAGTTTCTGTAAGAAATAAGGAATTAACCATGGGTCATGCCAGAGCCATTTTAGGTTTAGAGCATATTGAACAACAATTATTTGCTGCTAAAGAAATTATCACCAACCAATTGTCTGTTCGTGCAACAGAAGAGTTGATTAAGAATTTAAATGCTAATTCTCAAACCAAGAAACCAACAACCGACAAGCGTAAATCGTCATCCGTTTTACCTCCAGCATATAAACGAATTGAGGATCAAATTGCTTCCCATTTTTCTACAAAAATAAAATTAGACAGAAAAAAAACAGGCAAAGGAACGATTGTCATTGAGTTTTATAACGACAGCGACTTAGAGCGAATTTGTGAAAGCATGGGTATTTAGAAATCATAATTAATGATAAATTGTTAATGATTAATTCTTCCAACAGTACGAATTATTTTTCTTTTTTGACAAATTGTATTTTGTTGATGATAATGATGTTCTTTTTTTCATTACCTATTTCCGCTCAACAAAAAGACAGTTCGATTAAGAAAACCATTACCAAAGAAAAGGCCGTTTTTCCTGATTCCATTTTTAAGTTTAATACAAAAATATCAATTCCTAAACGAGCTGGGCTTTATTCGGCTATTTTACCTGGATTAGGGCAAGTATATAACAAGCAATATTGGAAATTAGGATTAGTAGCAGCTGCTGCAGGAACGGTAACTTATTTTATCATAGATAATCGTAAACAATATCAAAAATACCAAGAAGCCTATATCTCAAGAATTGATAACAATCCTGCTACTACAGATCCATTTTATCAGTATTCCATAAATGATATTGATGTTTTAAGAAGAGGTTTTAGAAAATATTATGAATATTCTATCATCTCTGGAACAGTTTGTTATTTAGTTAATATATTAGATGCTTTTACTTCTTCGCATTTAAAAACATTTGATATGAGTAAAAACATCAGTATGAAAGCCATACCTTACTTTGATGCTAGAAAACAAGTAGGAATGAGGGTGGTAGTTTGTTTGAAGTAAGGATATTAGCCAAAAAAACCGTCCCTATAGACGGTTTTAAATTGATTATTTTTTAAATGATTAATTTTTCCAAGTATATACTATATTGGATGAACTTAAACTATCATACATTTCTCCTTTAAAAGTAGTAGCATCTAATGTTATAATCTTTAAAGAAGTAACGCCTCCAGTACTATCGTCTGTAATGTTTAAGAATGTTTCATTCGATACAAATCCCCAATTTCCAGTAGAAATTGTATCTGGATCATTTGGGTCACACTTTGTTAAACCTTCTGTTTGAGTGAATGCAGTGTTAGCAGAAAATGTGAAAATGTTGTCTACAGAACAAGATGGATACATTGAAATGCTCTCTACCGCAGGTGCACCATTGGTACTCATCATAACTGATGTAATTTTCCAACCAGATTGAGTTAATGCCACTGTTTTTGAGATTGTACTAGGAGTTGTTTCTTTTTTGCAAGAACCCAATGTGAAAAGCAAAGCTGCAGCTGCTACTATAATTTTATTTGTTGTTCATTATTTTTACAAATTTATTTAGTTCGAAATCTATTTTGATTTTTTG
>CANGUS010000083.1 GCA_947457085.1 Bacteroidota bacterium | reverse complement strand
TTATAATTTATAAAATTTGTTTTAAGTAAATAGGTTGTAAATGGGTGAGGGGTATTTTTATTTAAATATTATTGTGAATAATAAAACGCTAATTTATTATTACTTACAGAAATAAGGGTCTTCTGAATTATTACTCCAATTTCCAGCAGAGTAACAAAAGTGCATTTTTTTTGAAATAATTCCTTGGATATCTAAACTTACTGATGTTCCTCTATTGCTTTCGGGCGCTGTTGCACTTTTTGTGCCATTTGCAGGTATATTATAAACAGTAACTGTCTCAGTCTTGAAATTGTAACCATTTGTTTTAACGTAGCTAACTAAAACTTCAACTTCATCAAGCATATATTCTGTTTTGTTTGTAATTATTACTTCAAGGTCACTAATTCCTCCAATTTCACTATAACTATAAGAATTACTCGATGCATTAATGTAATTGTACCAGTTATTTCTATATTTCATATTCTTAGCAGTATTGGCTGAATTTATTCTTTTTCTTTCTTGATCAGCATCACTCTGTTCTGTCAAAACACTTTCTTGGGTTGATAATGTTTCATATTGTGAAGATATTTGCTCAGATAAACTTTCTATTGTTTCCCCATTTTCTACATTCTGATAAATTAACCAACCAACGATTGAAGAGATAATTAAAATGCAGATTATAATGAAAAGGTATAGTTTAGATCTCATTTTTTTTACCTTTGTTTCAGATAGCTTATATGAGTTCGATTCCATTTCTTCTTTTAATTTAGGAGGTTTAACTTCCTCAATTGTTACATTCAATGGAGGAGGTGTTTTTCTAATTAGCAAATCTTTTAGTTCAGATATTTCTCCTATAGTTGTCCAATTATCTATTCCTTCATGCCAAACTTTAGTATCTTTTGTTACATTTTTAGATTTTAATTGCTCAAAGTCGAAAGGACCTTGTTCTTGAATACCGTCATGTAAATAGTACTTTATCATTTGTTTTTATTTATATTCTTCAAAACTAAACTTTTTTTTATTCTGTACAATGTCATATATGGCACATTTTAGTTTTTTTTGAAAAAAATAGGGAAGGGTTGTATTTGTCTAATATAGGATAATATCAAAATCTATCAACTAAGTACAAAAAAAGGCCTGCTGTTATGCAGACCTTTTGTTTAGTGACCTCGACAGGATTCAAACCTGTAACCCTCAGAGCCGAAATCTGATATTCTATTCAGTTGAACTACGAAGCCATGGTGGCAAAAATAAATTAAAATCCTTACAATCAGTATGTAAATGTAAAATTATCTTGTTTCCTAAAATACTAATATTTTTAAATTGAAGATGCTTCGATCACTATTTACTTTTATTAAAATAGTTCGATATGAAAAAAGAGGTTTTAATATACTTACATCACCCCAATGGGTTGCAGAAAACTAGCATGCCAATCAAATTAGGATTGGATTGAAATATAAATATTAGTTATGTATCGAGTTGCAAAAACAGTTATTATCCCTACTTTTGTAACATGCAAAATAAAACGATTTTAATAGCTGAAAGCGGATCAACCAAAACAGACTGGTGTTTAATTACGAACGGAAAAAAGAAAATGCTTCAAACGCAAGGGATTAACCCATTTTTTTTACAATCCCATGAAATCATTTCTATTTTTAAAACTGAATTAAAAATAAATCCAGAAAAAATCAAGTTAGATGAAATTCATTTTTATGGTGCAGGCATCAACAGTGAAGACAGCAAACATATAATAGAGCAATGTTTGAAAACATATTTTACATGTAAAAAAGTAAAATCATACAGCGATATTTTAGCATCTGCACAAGCGACTTGTAAAGACCAAAAAGGGATTACTTGTATATTAGGAACTGGTAGCAATACCTGTTATTTTAATGGGAAGAAGATTGCATTTAAAACTCAATCTTTAGGGTATGTATTAGGAGATGAAGGAGGTGGAACTCAGTTAGGAAAAAAAATAGTACAATATTATTTGCATGATATTTTAGAACCTGAATTAAAAGTTGCATTTGAAAAAAAATATCAACATGAATTGCCTACCATTTTAGAAAGCCTTTATAGAAAACCATTTCCAAATCGTTTTTTAGCGCAATTTGCTTCATTTATTTTTGAAAACAGAGGGCATTATATGATAGAAAATATTGCAGAAGATTGTTTGAATGATTTATTCATCCATCATTTAATTAGATATCCTCAAGTGCATAAAGTGCCTGTTCATTTTACGGGTTCTGTGGCGTTTTATTTAAAAGATATTTTAGAAAATATGTGTGAGCAATATGAAATTCACTTAGGCAGCATCATTCAAAAACCAATTAAGGGCTTGATTGATTACCATTATTCAAAAGCCCAATAAATAAAGTGGATCCATTCGCTGTTCAAAAATCATAGAAGAACTTGATACATAAAAAAAGAGGCTGTCTAACATTAAGACAGCCTATTTTGTTTATAAGATAAAACGATTATTTAAAAGCGTTTATTCCAGTGATATCCATACCGGTAATTAATAAATGAATATCATGGGTTCCTTCATATGTTACAACACTTTCTAAATTCATCATGTGACGCATGATTGAATATTCGCCTGTGATACCCATGCCACCATGCATTTGACGAGCCTCTCTGGCAATATTTAATGCAATTTCGCAGCTATTTCTTTTAGCCATTGAAATTTGAGCAGGCGTTGCTTTGCCTTCGTTCATTAAAACACCCAATCTCCATACAAGTAATTGACCTTTGGTGATTTCAGACAACATTTCTGCTAATTTTTTTTGTTGCAATTGAAATCCTGCAATGGGTTTACCAAATTGACTGCGTTGTAAAGTATATCTCAAAGCACTATCGTAGCAATCCATAGCGGCACCCAAAGCGCCCCAAGCAATGCCATAACGAGCTTTACTTAAACAGCCTAAAGGACCTTTTAAACCTTTAATATTAGGGAAAATATTTTCTTTAGGTACTTTTACATTGTCAAAAACAAGTTCGCCAGTGCAACTTGCACGAAGACTCCATTTATTGTGTATTTCAGGAGTAGTAAAACCTTCCATTCCTCTTTCAACAATCATACCTCGGATATCGCCTTGTTCATCTTTTGCCCAAACGACCGCTACTTGCGCTTCAGGTGAATTACTAATCCACATTTTAGCTCCATTTAAAATAACATGGTCTCCAGCATCTTTAATATTCGTAATCATGCTAGAAGGATCACTGCCACTGTCTGGTTCAGTTAAACCAAAGCAACCTAACCATTCGCCAGAAGCTAATTTCGGTAAAAATTTATTTCGTTGTTCTTCACTTCCATATGCATAGATTGGGTACATAACCAAACTACCTTGAACAGAAGCAGTACTTCTCATTCCTGAATCAGAACGCTCAATTTCTTGCATCATGATTCCGTAACTGATATAATCTAATCCGCCGCCACCATACTCGGTAGGCACTGTTGGTCCGAAAACACCCAATTCGCCCATTTGAGGAACCAAATGTTTAGGGAAATGGCAGTTTTGAGCCCATTCTTCAATATTCGGACTTACTTCTTTTTTGATCCAAGCTCTTACCATATCTCGAATCATTTTATGTTCTTCAGTCAATAAATCATCTAGTTGATAATAATCTGGATTGGTATATAAATCTTGTGCCATGAATAAAATTTTTGCAAATATAATTGAATGGATATATTATACTTAAAAATATTACTTTATTGTTGTTAATAACTATAAGAATTATTGATAAGCGGGGGATATATACAAAACAGGGAAATAGCTACACTCAATGACACTATGAATTGTCATTTGGGAGGATGTTTGTAAAAAAGAGAATCAATACTAGGCTAAGTGGCTGTTATTGATATAGTATGTTTTCATTAGATTGAATACATCCATTTTCAAAGCATCGGTTTCTTCCGTTTGCATTCCGGTTGTTTCTATGGGTTCTAAGAAATGAATTTCTAATTTATGAGGCCATGCCCACATTTTTTTTTGTGGATGTAAAATATTTTTTGTCCCAAATATCAGTCCTGGCATAATAGGTTTTTGAGCCATGATAGCCACACGAAATGCGCCATCAAAAAAACGAGCGATGGGTTCATCTGTTTTGTTTCGAGTACCTTCAGGAAACAAACATAAATGCAATCCTTTGTTTAGTGCATCCACCATTTTTTTAAAACTTGCTGCTCTGCTTTTTTGATCTTCTCGGTTTAATAAAATAGAGCCTGAGGCGTATATGTACCCGAAAATTGGGGTTTTGGCCATTTCTGCTTTCGCTAAGGTTCTATTCGCAGTTGGAATGCCGGGAGTGGAAACAGGCACATCTGCAAGGCTGTTATGATTTAAGGTAACTACGTAATTTTTACCATTTTGAAATCGTTCGCGCCCAATATGTGTGACCGGACAAAATATCATAGGTAAAAAAATACCCATCCAAATTTGAAATCCTTTTTGGATGATAATGTTAGATTTTTCTTCGCTAAAAAAACTCCTTGCTATAAAAAAAACAAGTACTATAGGGAGCATCGTGATAAAAAACAAGCAGGCCGCATACACAAAAAAAATCCTTGCTAAAATATCTTTAATCAATGTGTTTAATTTTTTGTAAAAGTAATCAAGTATTTTTATCAGAACTTTATTTCTTCTTTTTTAATGGACTTTAATAATTCATTTGTTTTAGAAAAATGTCTACAACCCCAAAAACCATTGTATGCAGATAAAGGAGAGGGATGAGCTGCTTTCAAAATGAAGTGTTTTTCGGGGTCAATTAATTTTTCTTTTTCTTGTGCAAATTTTCCCCATAAAATAAAAATGACATTTGTTTTTTCTTGAGATATTTTTTTTATGACTGCATCTGTAAAAAGGTTCCAGCCAATTTTACTATGGCTCATGGGTTTGTTTTCTTCCACCGTAAGGGATGCGTTTAATAATAAAATACCTTGCTTTGCCCAATGAAATAAATTTCCACTTTTAGGAATTTCTTTGCCAATATCGCTTCCTAACTCTTTGAAAATATTTTTTAACGAAGGCGGTATTTTAATTCCATCAGGCACACTAAAACTCAATCCATGTGCTTGATTGGATCCATGATAAGGATCTTGACCTAAAATGACAACATGGATATCTTCAAAAGAAGTTTGATTAAAAGCATTGAAAATAAGAGACTCTTCAGGAAAAATAGTTTTACCTAATTTTTTTTGGTGGTCTAAAAAAGAGATGATTTCTTGAAAATATGTTTTTTCGAATTCATCTTTTAAAACCAACTTCCAATTTTCGGTAATATTTATTTTCATAAAATCTAAAAATACAATTCTTTTAAATGTTTGAAAAAATAATTTGTATTTTCAACGTTCAAAATTCATAACATGAATTCATTATTTAGAAAAAAATCGATCCATAAAATAACACAAGATGCCAAAACTGGGCAAGGCGATTCAGAATTGCATACTTTGCATAAAGTACTTAGCGTAAAAGATTTGACTTTTTTTGGCATTGCTGCCATCATTGGCGGCGGTACATTTAGTGCCATTGGGAATGCTTGTTTTTCGGGAGGGCCTGCTGTTATTTTATTATATATTATGTGCGCTGTTGCTTGTGGTTTTACTGCAATGTGCTATGCTGAGTTTGCTTCGAGAGTGCCTGTTTCAGGGAGTGCATATACTTATGCCTATGTTTCCTTTGGTGAATTATTTGCATGGATTATCGGATGGGCATTGATCATGGAGTATTCAATCGGGAATATTTATATTGCTTTTTCATGGAGTGGATACTTTACCAATTTATTAGAATCTTTTCATGTTCATTTGCCAGCATGGTTGACGATCAATTACAAATCAGCGCATGCAGCATTTATTGAGAATAAGCCAGGTGAAGGTTATCTTGCTTGGCAAAATGCACCGATGATGGGCAGTTTAAAAATAATTTTTGATATGCCGGCAGTCGTTATCAATATTTTAATTACCTATTTGGTGTATAGAGGAACCAAAGAATCTAAAAACTTTAGTAACCTGATGGTATGGATTAAGTTGCTAATTATTGTATTGGTTATTGGGGTTGGTTTTTTTTATATAGATATCAATAATTGGACCCCCTTTATGCCCAATGGATTCAGTGGAGTTATGGGGGGCGTTTCTGCTGTATTTTTTGCCTATATTGGTTTTGATGCCGTTTCTACTTTAGCGGAAGAAAGTAGAAATCCTCAACGAGATTTACCGAAAGGGATGATATACTCATTATTAATTTGTACGGTTGTTTTTATATTATTAGCCTTGATCATCACTGGTATGGTTTCATATCAATTGTTAGGAGTGACTGATCCATTGGCTGAAATTTTTGCTATAAAGGGAGTAAAATGGATGTTGTTTATTGTTTCTATAGCAGCGGTAGTGGCAATGACCAGTGTGTTGTTGGTTTTTCAAATGGGACAGCCTCGTATTTGGATGACCATGAGTAGAGATGGGTTGATGCCTAAAAAGTTTTCGACGATACATCCCAAATACAAAACACCCAGCTTTGCTACTATCATTACCGGTTTAGTGGTAGGCTTGCCTATTTTTTTTACGGATGAAAATTTTGTATTGGATTTTACAAGCATTGGTACTTTGTTTGCATTTGTTTTAGTATGTGGTGGAGTACTTTTATTATCTCCACAAAGCGAAGCAGAATTGGCAGAGCGCAAAACGAATGGAAAATTTAAAATTCCCTATATCAATTCAAAATATATTTTTCCCGGAATAGTAATCGCTTCACTCATTACTATTCAATTGTTTTTCCCCAATTATTTTACAAGCATATTGGATTTCAGCGAAGGTAAAATTACCAACCATGTTTCCTTGCTTGTTTTTTATGGTTTATGTATGGTTATGGCTATTCTTTCATTCCTGAAAAATCTTTCATTAATTCCCTTATTGGGTTTAATATGCTGTTGTTATTTGCTTACAGGGATGTCTTATTCAAATTGGTTATGGTTTGGCTCTTGGCTTCTCATTGGCTTAATTGTATATTTTTTATATAGCAGAAAGCACAGCAAATTGCAACATTAATTTTTTGTATTATTTTTTCTGGCTTCTCATTGGCGGATTGATTTCAGCGGTTTTATTTTAATTTTTACAAATACTAAAATAGCGCTAAATTCGTTGTGAGTTAAACCTTTTAATTTCAAGTGATAAAAAAAAATCTATCTTTTTTTCTGTTATCCATTCTATTTGTATTTTTTGCAAATAGTGAATTGTTAGCACAAACTTCAAAAAAAGACAGTGTTTTAAATGCAATCAAAATAAAACGCACACAAGACAGTTTAGCTAGAGTGGAAATGAGATTGCAATTGCAAAAACAGAGAGATAGTTTGCAAAACTCTATAAAAGCAAAACGAAGAGCAGATAGTTTAGCAAGGGTCGCAGTGGTTTTGGAGCGTGTAAATGAACGAAAAAAACAAGACAGCATCATCGCCTTCAATAAGAAATTTACACAAGATAGTATTGAGGCTTCTAAAAAAGGAATTACGATTACCTTGAAGGGGTTGCTGCAAGAAAAAGAAAATGAAAAAATTAGGCTCAAGATTTTAGAAGAAAAAATTGCCAAACAAAGAATAGAAGACAGCATTATTTTGGCAATAAAAAAAAGTAAAGAAATAGAAGAAAAACGAATTCAAGACAGCATTGCTGTTGTAAATAAAAAAATAGAAGAGCAAAAGAAAATCGCATTATTGATTGAGCAGAAGCGAATCCAAGATAGCATTGCATCGGCCAAATTAATAGAGAAAGAAAACCAAC
>CANGUS010000082.1 GCA_947457085.1 Bacteroidota bacterium | reverse complement strand
ATTTTAAAAAAATATGATGGTCGTTTCAAAGATATTTTTGAAGAAGTTTATCAAAATGAATTTGCTTCGTTATATAAAGAAGCAGGAATTACATATGAACACCGTTTAATTGACGACATGGTTGCATCTGCTTTAAAATGGCATGGTAATTTTGTGTGGGCTTGTAAAAACTACGATGGCGATGTACAAAGTGATACAGTTGCACAAGGTTTTGGTTCTTTAGGTTTAATGACTTCTGTTTTAATTACTCCGGATGGGAAAATTATGGAGGCAGAAGCTGCACACGGAACGGTAACGCGTCACTACCGTGATCATCAAGCGGGTAAACCAACAAGTACCAATCCAATAGCTTCTATTTTTGCATGGACACGTGGTTTAGCTTTTAGAGGGAAATTAGATAACAATCAAGCATTAATTGACTTCTGTAACAACTTGGAATCAGTATGTATTGAAACCGTTGAAAGCGGCATTATGACAAAAGATTTAGCTGTTTGTATTCATGGTAACAAAGTGAGTCATGGTGAACATTATGTTTTCACTGAGGAATTTTTAGATGCCTTAGATGCTAATTTACAAAAGAAAATGGCGTAAAATAACAAGAACATATTTATAAAAATGACCACTATTTCAGTGGTCATTTTTATTATATAACAATATAAATATTATACTCATTTTAAAGTAAATAAAAAAAGACAATTTATTCTATGAACAAATTGTCTTTTAATTATTCTTAAGTAAATTGGCAAAACCAATTTACAATCAACTATCCTTCTAATGCAGCCGCACCACTTACAATCTCCGTCAACTCTGTTGTAATAGCCGCTTGACGAGCACGGTTGTAAGAAATACGCAATGAACGCAACATTTCTTCAGCATTTTCAGTTGCTTTATCCATAGCTGTCATACGAGCACCATGTTCAGAAGCATTGCTATCTAATACTCCTTTAAAAATTTGAGTATTTAAGATTTTTGGCATCAATTCATTTATCAAAACCTCTTTAGAAGGTTCGAAAATGAAGTCGTTGTTTGCTGTTGTAGCCGAAGTAGATTTTGTTTTTTCAATTGGCAAATGTTGCTCACAAACAAATTCTTGTGTTGCTGCATTTACAAAACGACTGTAAATCAAATCTACTCGATCAAATTCTTTATTTACGAAAGCTGTACGAACGTGTTCAGCTGCTTTTTTAACATTTTCAAATGTTAAATCAGAAAAAATGTTCCAATAATTATCAATCATAGGAAACCCATTGCGCTCAAAGTTTTCGTATCCTTTTTTACCTAAAGGCAAAATAGTTACATTCCCTTTTTCATGTTGTGCTTTGTATTTATTTTCTATGGTACTTTTAGCTAATTTGATAGAATTGGCATTGAAACCTCCACACAAACCTCTATCGCTGGTTACCACAATAATTAATACTTTTTCAATTGGACGAACTACATTCAATCCACCACCTACGTTGCCGTCGACACTTCCGATAATGTTTTCCAACATTTCTTTCAGCTTCACAGCATAAGGGCGCATTTGCGTAATCGCATCTTGCGCTCTACGAAGTTTTGCAGCACTTACCATTTTCATGGCTTTCGTGATTTGTTGCGTAGTTCCAACGGATTTAATACGTAAACGGACTTCTTTTAATTGACCAGACATAATGGTGTTTTTAAATTTTGTGCGAAAGTAATACTTATTTGCTAATTTGACAACGGCATAAAGCCCTTATTTAATAGGTTGTGGAAAAGTTAGAAAGTTGATTTTAGGTATTAATTCCATAATAGCTGCTTTTTATATCATCTATAAATAAATAAGTTAACATGCTGTGAAATTGATTTTTATTGTTTTTACCAGAATTCAGATATATTTACGCACATTTAAAAAATGAAGAAATTAATATTCAATTATTTTGTGGGGTACATTTTGTTATTTTTTATAGGATGCAAATCTGAAAAAAACATTTCGGAACAATACATTAACGAGAACTTAAAAAACATGGAAGGGAAACCTTTTATAAAAAGAGGTAAACGACCTGTATATTCTGATCTTTTAAGTAGATTGGATACCAACAATGATCAAAAAATTTCTGCGCAGGAAGTAAAAGGTCCGTTAAAAATACATTTTAGCAAAATAGATAGTAATCAGGATGGTTTTATTACCGAAACTGAGTTTAAAAATGCGCCCCCGCCTCCTCCACCCCTAGATAAAAATAGGAAACCTCCTTTAAAAAACATGCCTGCATTTTAAATGTGATAAATTAAACAAATCCTTTGTAAAAATTTTAAAGGCTTACTTATCTCAATAACAAGACGTCTCCCTTACGCACAAGTTGTTCTTTAGATTGAGTGCATTTATAAATCATTAAGAAATAGTAGGAGTCCATATCGGCATCTACCCCTTTAATTCTGCCATCCCATCCGGTAGTCATTTCTTTGGTTGAAAAAACTTCTTGTCCCCATCTATTATATATTTTCAAAGAATATTCAGAAATATCTGTATTGGGAGTAATTGCTTTAAACACATCATTTAACCCATCTCCGTTAGGCGTAAATGAATTAGGCAAATAACAATTGCAACAATATTTTTTTTGAATGGTGTCTGAGGCAACAATAACACACCCCTTTTTATCAGTCACTGTTATAGAATAAATCCCTTCTTTTTGGTTATCTAAAAATAAAAACAATGAATTTAAATGTGACCACTTAAAAGTAAGCGGCTGCCAACCTCCAGAAATTTCGGCTTCTAGCTTACCTGTCAACTCTTCATAACAAGCTATATCACTTGTTTTCAAAGTTACATTTAAAGGCAAATAAGGTCCATATACTGTTACATTCTTTGATGATTTGCAGTTTTTTGAGTCAACAACCTGAATGGTATATATTCCTTGAGCCAAATTTGTAAATTGTGTATTGTTTGAAAAAGGACTATTGTTGATACTCCACAAATAAGGAGGCACCCCTAACGCAGCACTTACAGAAAATGCAGCTGTTGTATCATGATAACAAATGACAGAATCTGGTAATGTATTTGTGATGACAATTTCATTTCCTTCAGGAAAAGTAATAACCGTATCCGAAATACATGAATTGGCATCACGAATATAAATAGTGTAGGTACCAGCCGAAAAATTTGACAATTGAGCAGTTGCAGAAAAAGTAATCCCATCGAATGAGTATTTGTAGGGAGCGACTCCACTTATTCCGTATAAAGTTAACTGGCCTGTTTTATCCCCTTTACATACAGGAGGAATATATTGCACTACTTTCAAATGAGGCACTCCATCATCTTTGATAGTCACTGTATCCATTGCTTCGCAACCTAGACTATCTGTTACTTTTAACCAATAATCTTTCGGTTCCAATTGATGAATACTATTTGTTGTTTGCCCTGTATTCCAAGTATATTGCAAACTGCCTGTTCCATTGGTAATAATGGTATTAATTAAACCATTTGCACTGTCGCAAAACGAATTGGCTGGTAGAAACTGGATGGACAATGCCAATGAATTATTGATTATTGTAGTGTCACTTCGTGTACATCCATTGCCATCAATGACAGTAACATGTTGGGCACCTGCACTTAAATTGGTAGCATTAAATGTAGTATTTCCATTGCTCCATAAATATTGTATGGGGGGCATTCCGGAAGTTACATTAATATTTGCTTTCCCATTATTCAGACCACATTTTGTATGTATGATATTGGAAAATCCAATTTGCATATTCAAGGTATCGTAAAGGGTATAACTCTTCAATTTAGAACAACCATTTATGTCTGAAATAGTAACAGTGTATGTGCCTGCTGAGAGATTATTAATATCTTGCGTAGTGGCCCCATTACTCCAAGAGTAAGTATAAGGAGGAGTTCCACTAGAAGGTGTAATATCTATACTTCCAGAAGCATTGCCACAAACTGGTTTAGATAAAATAGCACTTACAGTAGGCAAACTATCCCATACGAGTGTTATTCCTGTACTGTCTTTACATCCATTAGCATCTGTAACTGTAAAATAATAAATACCTGGGCCTAAATTATTAATGGTCATTCCCGAAGTCCCTCCTGTCCATTGATAAGTATATGGAGGAACGCCACCAGTAGCTGATCCCATTATTTTCCCATTGTTGTAAGGGCATGTTGGATGTTTGAAGGAATCTATATGTGCGGTTAGTGTAGAAATAGTTTCTAACATGATTACCGTATCTTTTATACATCCATTGGCATCTTTTATGCGTATACTATTGATCCCATAATGTGCATTATTAAAAAAATTATTTGTTACATAAGGACCTGAATTCAAAGAATAAGTAATGGGAGGATAAAATGAACTTGCAAACACTGTAATTTTTCCATCCCAAGTATTTTTACAACTTGTTTTAATTAACTTCAGACTATCCCATTTAGGAGTAAGTTTTATTAATTGAATTGAATCTTGATATATTTTATTCGGACAACTCAACGTTAATTTGGCTATGATTTTTTTGGGAAACAAGCCACAAACAGAAATCGAATCTGTATTGGTACTGAGCAATAAATTATTTTCATACCATTTTAAAGTATATCCTATCGCCCCATTAGGTAGAAATTGCCAAGCTTGATTATTTACATTCCATATTGATGCATTTTTTCCTGGAGCTGTCAGAAAATTATTAGCACCTATGCTTTGAATTCCCAAGGTAGCGTAATTTAAATAATTAGACGTGTCTGCATTACAAGTTGATTTATTAGCAATATGACATTCAATGATATTGGTTGTCTCATTTAAAATGCACTGAAAAGTTGAGGGGGTTGCACTGCAAACACCAAAATAAGGAATTGAACTAAAGGAAACAATAAACTTTCTGAATGGTTGGGTACCAACGGTGGTATATTTTATAGTACCTCCAGCCAGTGTATATCCATCTGTAAATGGACAAAATATGGAATTATCGGGATACGTTGAATTATAAAATGGCATGGGAGTTTTGGTATCAAATGTGCAACTTGCACTGGCATAATTCGAATTAAATGACAAATGTCCATTTGTACTGATATAAACATCGGAATAAACATTCCCATAAAAACAAAAGTCAAAACCAATTGGAACAGCAGCTGAAAACTTATCATCTGCTAATGCAATAGTAGTACCCGTAATACTTATAGGATTAAATGGAATAGTTGAGACAGCATAAGAAGTAGTTAATTTAGGCTTTATATAATCTGCATGTACCCAATGACAATTTTGATTACAATCTATGGTATCTAATGGACTATTGGTAATGCTTAAAATAGTTTGTGCATTTATTTCATTTAAAAAAAATGAACAAAATAAAAGAATAAGTAGTCGCTTCATGGCTTTGATGTATAAATTTAGTATTTATAATTTATTTATCCAATTAAATTGACGAAAATAGTTGCCTAGTTGTTTGTTTAGTTATGCCAATTAAATTTCAGTCAGATAAAATAAATTTTATATCAATCAAATCGACCTACCGATCATTTTTACATATGAAATACTTTAATTCCTCAATATACTTGAATCTATGGCTGCATTGCTAAAGTCAGGATATCAACCATATCCTTTTACCTCATGGTTAAAAAAGGATTATTCATGCGCTCGCTTCCAATTGTTGTTTCAGGACCATGCCCACTGTAAACTATGGTTTCATTGGGTAAGGCCATTAATTCAGTATGAATGCTGTTCATTAATGTTTCATAATTCCCACCCGGCAAATCAGTTCTACCGATACTTTGTTGAAACAGCACATCACCAGAAATTAAGACATTTTGAGTTTGATTATAAAAACAAACAGATCCAGGTGAATGCCCAGGAGTCAGTAATATTTTAAATGAATCTTTTCCTAATTGGATAGTCTCATTTTCACGAATATAAAATGTGGGTTCAGGTGATTGGTCAAATGGTATTCCATACATCAAACCAACTGCATTTGCACTTTCAAAAACTACTTTGTCCAATTCATGAAATCCAAAAGGTATTTGAAATTGATTCAACACCTTAGCATTTCCAAATACATGATCAAGGTGAGTGTGTGTATTAAGCAGCATCATTGGCTCCAATTCATGCTGTTCTATAAATTTAAAAAACTGTTTAAACTCATTAGGCTCATACATTCCAGGATCAATAATGATTGCCTTTTTATCTTCATTATATACTATATAGGAATTTTCTTGAAAAGGATTAAACGTAAATTTTTGAATATAAATCATGTAGCAAAAATATTTATTTAAATAAGAAAAAATAGTAAAATATTGTTTTTACCTAAATAACAAAATTGGTTTCATTAATTTAGTGATAAAAATAGTATTTTTAATTTTATACAAATACAATTGATTGTAAACAAAAATGATAAAAAAGACAATTATATTATTTCTATGTTTATTGATGACGAAATTTATATTCGCACAAGCGTCATGGGAGCAATATGGTCAAAATAGGGTTCAATATAGAACCTTTGATTGGAATTATTTTGACAGCACTCATTTTAGAACTTTTTATTACGATCAAGGAAAAGCAAATGCAAGATATGCATTAAAAATGGCTGAATCAGAATTGCAACACATTGTTTATATGATGGGTGGCAGACTGAATAAAAAATTAAATATAATTATTTACAATTCTTTTAGTGATTACAGACAAACCAATATTGGTAGAAAGAATGAAAATATAAATGATGCCAATAGTGGTAAAATAGAAATTGTTGGCGAAAATATTCCTGTTTATTTTGATGGAGATCACAATCACTTAAAACAGCAAATTATCAAAGGTGTTTCGAGTGTAATTAAAGATAATATGCTTTTTGGCGACAACATCAAAGAAGTAGTCAAAAATGCCATAAAAATGAATCTTTCAGAATGGTATACACTGGGCTATGTATCCTATATCGCCAATGAATGGACCCCTGAAATGCAAGCTGAAGTTTCCAATATAATTAATCAAAAAACAGCAGGGAATATTGATGAGATAGGGAATTTAAATGCCACATTAATTGGTCATTCATTTTGGCGATTTATTGCACTACAATATGGCGAAAATCAAATTTCCAATCTACTTTATTTAACAAGATACAGAAAAAGCATTCACAACTCAATACAACTTGTTTTAAAGAAACCCTTTAAAGAAATATCAGCAGAATGGAAATCTTTTTATTCAAACCATACATCTGAAAATTTATCGAACAACGATACTATTCGAACCATATTGGCAACAATTAAACTAAATAAAGAAGCTTCCTACTCTAATATATCAGTTTCGCCCACAGGTAAAGAAATTGCTTATGTAGAAAAAAAAGATGGGCAATATTCAATCAAATTATACAATGTTCAATATCAAAAAACAAATACAATTATAGAAGGGGGAGTGAGAGCCATGCAAGAATTAGCCGATCCAGATTATCCCTTAATTAGTTGGAGTCCTAGCGGCAGAAAAGTAGCTATTTTATTTATGAAAAAAAATCAGCTCATCGTAAGAGTTTATTCAACAATCGAACGTAAAATTCAAAATAAAATAATCGCTCGTTCTAAAATAGATAGAATAACTGGGATGTGTTTTATGAACGATGACAATTCTCTAGCGATTACTGGCATAAAAAAAGGTGCGAGTGATTTATTTAACTTATCCTTAAATAATAATCGAATTGAAAATATTACCAATGATTTATTTGACGACAAAAACCCTATAGTCGTAAATAACATGAATTATTCTGGAATCTTATTTTTATCCAACAGAACAACCGCTTATATTGGTGAAAATGCAAAAAGTGATGCTTTTAATAACCAATT
>CANGUS010000081.1 GCA_947457085.1 Bacteroidota bacterium | reverse complement strand
AGCGATTGAAATTTTAGTTGATTTATATTCTACTATTAACCAAAACGAAGTTTTAAATTCATTTGCTCAAAAAAATATTCAATTCATAAATTGGAAAAATAAGCACACTGCAATTGTGCAAATCAATGAAAATAAACTGAGTGAATTAGCCTCTATTCCTTGGGTAAAATATCTTCAACCTATATCCGCACCTGCCGAATTAGAAAATTTAACAGAGCGAACCAATCACAGAGTAAACACGATTGATGCTTCTTATGCATCTGGTTTGCATTATGATGGTACAGGTGTTAGTGTGAGTATTGGAGATGACGGACAAATTGGCCCACATATAGATTTTAAAGGAAGAATAATTAATCACGCAAATTTAAATGCTACTTCTAATACACATGCCGACCATGTTGCAGGCATTGTAGGTGGTGGCGGAAATTTTAATCCGATCGCTTCTGGAAACGGTAGAGGTGCTGATATGCATATTTATGATTATTATAATAATATAAATAATGCTCCCACGGATTACAACACGGCAGGCGTTCGAATTTTAACCAATTCATTAGGGCAAGGTTGCAATGCTGGTTACAATAATGATGCACAAGACATGGATTTATTAATCCGCTCAAATCAATCTTTATTAAGTATTCATTCTTCAGGGAATAGTGGTGGATCATCTTGTGGTGGAAACTCTCAAGGATTTTTTACCATTACTGGTGGATATAAATCTGGGAAAAATGCAATTGCTACCGGAAATATTACGAATGATGATGCATTGGCACCCTCAAGTAGCAAAGGTCCTTCTGAAGATGGGCGATTAAAACCAGAAATTGTTGCCACAGGAACCGATGTGTTTTCTACACAACCAAACAATACATATGATTCTTTTACAGGAACTTCAATGGCTTGTCCTGGGGTTGCAGGAACATTGGCAAGTTTGTATCAAGCGTATCGAACTGAAAATGCAGGGGCAGATCCTTACAGTGCATTAATGAAAGCTTTGTTATTAAATACAGCAGATGACTTAGGGACTAGAGGACCAGATTTTAAATTTGGTTTTGGACGTATAAATGCCAGAAGAGCATACAATGCAATGAAAAACCAACAATACATTATTGATTCTATTGACAATGGGAATACGAAAAATTTTATAATCAATGTTCCTAGTAATGTGAGCCAAATGAAAGTAATGTGTTACTGGCATGATATAGAAGGAAATCCTGCAAGCAGTGTAGCTTTAGTAAATGACATCAATATTATGATGGAAGATGCGAATGCATTTACTTTTCAACCACTGGTAATGAATAATGCAAACAATAATACAACGTTGAACGCTGCTGCTACAGAAAATATAGATGCTCTCAATAATGTTGAGCAAATTGTTTTAGATGTGCCGCAAGGTGGAAATTATAACCTTTATGTTGAAGGATTAAATATTCCACAAGGACCTCAAAAATTTGTTATTGCATATGAGTTTTTAACAGATTCGGTAACGCTCATTTATCCTCAAGGTGGGGAATCATTTGCCAATGGAGTTACAGAAAGAATAAGATGGGATGCATATAATAACAACTTAGGTACATTTAAATTAGAGTATTCGTCAAATGCTGGTGCTACATGGAATACCATTGCAAATGCTGTTCAAGCCAACAGACGATATTTTGATTGGACTCCTCCAAGTAATTTAAATACAGGAAAAATGTTAGTAAAAGTTACAAGAGGTGCACTTAGCGATCAAAGCGATACTTTATTTACGGTATTAGGTGTTCCTACCAATTTAGTAGTTGATACTGCATGTGGTACAACCTTTCAATTAAAATGGAATGCATTAGCAGGCGCAGAAAGTTATACTATTTATCAGTTGGGTGCTAAATATATGGATTCAATTGGCACTTCAACAACCAATGATTTTTATGTCACTTCAGGAACGAACACTACGGATACTTTTTACTTTGCCGTATCAGCAAATAAAGCTAGTAATGGAGCTAAAGGATTGAGAACAGTTACAATAGTTAAACTTCCAGGGGATATTAATTGTTTAAATGATGCCACTACTCGTTTTGCATACGTACCAATAAACAATGTGTATGTTTGTAATTCATCAGTAAATCAAGTGCCAATTAGCACAAGAATTAAAAATCTTGGATTCAGAGATTTATATAATATTCCAATAGTTTATCAAATTGATGCGAATCCTGTAATTACAGAAACAGTCAATGGGTTACTAGCAATAGGAGATTCTGTTGATTATACATTTAATACATTAGCTAATTTTAATACAGCTGGTAATCATGTTGTAAAAATATGGTCAGATTTAATAATTGACATCAATCGATCAAATGACACCTCAATGACCAATGTGGTTATTTTGTCGCCAACACTTGCCAATGCACCGAGTGTAGAAACCTTTGAAGGTGCTGTTTTTCCTCCAGTTGGTTGGAGAGTAATTGACACTGATACGAATGTGAAATGGCAAAAAACATTGTGTTTCGCTGGTGCAACTCCTGGTAACACACATGCTGCTTATATGGACTTTTTTAACTACACAAGACTTGGTAAAAATGATGCTTTGGAAACATTGCAGTTTGATTTAACTAATATTACTACAGATTCTGCAATTGTTAAATTTGATGTGGCCAGTGCATATCGAGTTGATAAAATTGATACTTTGAGTATTTCTGTTTCAGAAGATTGTACAGCTTCATTTGTACCTACTAGTTATTTGAAGTGGGGCGCAAATTTAGCAACTGTTGGAATGATGAATACCATTTATTCTCCTACACAAATAGGTCAATGGAGAAATGATCAAGTAGATTTAACTAATTATATCGGTAAAAAAATATTTTTACGATTTAATGCGACCAATCAAAATGGGAATAATATTTATATCGATAATATAAATTTTGAAGCAAAAAATGCAACCCCACTAATTACAACAAATGCATCACTTATGCAATCTTGTCACGTGTATCCTAACCCTTCCAATGGGAAATATACCATTGAAATTAAATCAAATGAAAATAAATTAGTAAATTATTCAGTGTATGATTTTACAGGTAGAAAAGTGAAACAAATTCAAATGATGTTAACTTCAAATCAACTGAATAAATCTCAAATTGATATTTCTAATTTTGCAAATGGAATGTATGTATTGGAAGTTTCTGATGGACAAAATACGACGAAATTCAAATTGAATAAATTTTAATTAGTAACATGATTAAAACATAAAAAAAACTGGATTGATTTCAATCCAGTTTTTTTTATCATTTATTTTTTCTTGCCTCTTTTTTTAGGCTTCCCATATTTCAATAGCATTTTATCTTTATGTCTGACAACTATATTTTTTTTGCTATTTTTTGCTGATTTTTCATGAAATGCAGGTCCTGCATCTTCTCGTTTTAAAGGAGGTAAAGGAGGCAGTTTCATGAATACTTTAGGCTTTTCATCTTCTATTAATATCGAAGAAATTTCAATCGATTCTGGTAAATCAAATTTAGGAATTTTAAAAGACATCAATGCTTCTATCATTTCTAAAAATTTTTCTTCTTTAGGTGTAAAAAAAGTAATGGATATTCCTTTTTTCTCAGCTCTACCGGTTCTCCCAATTCTATGAATATAATTTTCTGGCACTTCAGGTGTATCAAAATTGATTACATGAGAAACTTCTGCAATATCAATTCCTCTCGCAACAATGTCTGTTGCTATGATAAATCGATAATTGCCATTTTCAAATTCTTTTACGGTATTAAAACGATGATTTTGCTCTTTGTTAGAATGAATCACCCCAAATTCTCCTTCAAATAAAGGAAATAATTCATCATATAAATTATCAGCCATACGTTTTGTTCCTACAAAAATCAATACCTTTTCAAATGTGTTTTTATCAGCTAGTAGCGATTTTATAAAGTTAACTTTGGTATTGAAATTAGGAACTAGATAAGCTTGTTGCGAAATATTTTCCAAAGGAGTTCCTGTTGGTGCTGCTTCTACATATACGGGATTATTAAAATACAAGGCAATCAATTCTTCTACTTCAGGAATCATGGTTGCCGAAAACATCATATTTTGTCTTCGCTCAGGCATCAATTCCATGATATTTTGAAGCTGTGTTCTGAACCCAAAATTGAGCATTTCATCGACCTCATCAATAATTAATTTTTTTATGTTTTTGATTTTAAAAGATCCTTTCATTGCCAAGTCAAACAATCTTCCAGGAGTTGCAACTAAAATATCAGCTCCATTTTGCAACTCAATGTGTTGTGTGTTTATATTGGCTCCACCATAAACACCAATAGCAGTAAGATTCGTATATTTTGCAATTTCCTCAATGTTTTTAACAACTTGGGTTACTAATTCACGAGTGGGAACCAAAATTAATATTTGAATAGTTTTATTTTTATTGTATTTCCATTGATGAATACAAGGTAATAAATAGGAAAGTGTTTTTCCAGTTCCAGTTTGCGCAATTCCGCAAAGGTCTTTCCCACTCAACGCAATAGGAAATACTTTTTGTTGAATAGTAGTTGCTTTTTTGTAACCTAATTCATCTAGGGCATTTAGTATTTGATTACTTAATTTAAAATCTTGAAAAGTCATGGCTGTAAAGGTATCTTATTTACTTAAAAAAATGAGCTATGGGCTAAATTATCAAAACTCTTTTATATATTTGTTACTATAATTAAACTTTAATAATGAAATCGAAAATTTTATTTACTCTATTTGGTTTGTTTCTGTATCATTTATCTAATGCGCAGTGTACTACTTATGTAGATAATTTTGAAACTGGAAACTTATCGCTTTGGACCATAATAGGTTCTACGATTACTACTTCAGCTTCAAATGTTTTGCCTGCTGAGGGACTTTATAGTTGTAAAATTGATGGTGGGGGACTAGGTTTCATGCAAGGTATTTCTAGAAGTTTCACTGCTATAACACCGAACTCTATGAGTTGGTATATGAAGCCAACTGGTTCAGGCCAAAGTAATTATTTAGTGGCTGGTGATGCAACCATCATGGCATCTAAAAGTATGGTTTTTTGTTATTGGAATGGCGCAACTAATGAGGTCGTTTTCACAGGAGCAAGCCTTGCTACCACTTTTAGAACTACAGCAACCGTGAATGTTTGGCATTTAATTGAATTGAAAAATATTAATTTTACGACGCATAAATTTGATATTTATGTTGATGGTGCTTTAAAGCAAGCAAATTTTGCCTTTAGAAATAGTGCAGTAAATACATTAGAAATAGTGCATTTATTCAACATAGATGCGGGTACAACAGGATCTTGGGATGATATTAAATTTGTTTCTAACAATACTACTATCAGTAATGCAACTGCTTCAAATGCAAGCTCTGTTACTGGTAATACTACAGATACTGACAATCAAGGCGCTGGTCAAACGATATTATATACTTCTGCTGGATGTAACTTAATTTCAACAGTTGTTAGTAATTCAAATTTAGGAACTACTACTGCTCAAGTTACCGTTGCGAGCACTACACCGATATATAATACACAGCCTTACGTAAAACGTTGGTTTGAAATTACACCACTTTTTCAAGGTGCTGCAAATATTACCTTTTACTTTACTCAAAATGATTTTACTACATACAATACAACTGCTTCTGCAAGTGGATGGCCATTATTGCCTCAAGGTCCAAACGATGCTGTTGGTAAAGCTAATTTAAGAGTGACTAAAAATGATGCAACATTTGGTGTAAATCCTGTAGTTTTAACACCTTCCAGTATAATATGGAATGCTGCCAATAGCTATTGGGAAGTAACTTTAACCACACCTAATTTTAGTCAATTCAGATTTCATGCAGTAAATCCTTTAGGCTCGGCATTACCAGTTACTTTAGGTGAATTGATTGGAAGAAAAGTAAACAAAACCAATGTGCTAAACTGGAACACCATTACAGAAAATAATTGCAAAGCATTTGAAGTACAACGCAGTATCAATGGTACAGATTTTACTGCTTTAGGTATGGTGAACAGTCAGGCTGTTAATGGAATTAGTAATTTAGAACTAACCTATTCTTTTGTAGATGAAAATCCGGTGCAAGGTCATAATTATTATCGTTTGCGTCAAATTGATTTAGACGGGGAAAGTACTTATTCTAAACAAATTGATTTAGTTGTAAACACAAATGGTAATGTAGTAAATGTATATCCTAATCCTGCAAAAGACAATGTAACCATTGAATATACAAGTAATAACAATGCCTCTTTATCTCTTCAAGTAATTGATATGAGTGGAAGAATCATTAAACAAGTACAAACAAAAATTGCTTCAGGTAACAATGCAATATTACTTCCATTAGATGGAGTTTCAGCTGGTATGTATCAATTGCAATTGATTGAAAATAATCGTTTAAGCTATGTTCAAAAAATAGTTAAACAATAATGTTGATTTATTTATATACAATAAAAAGCTTCTTTTTAAGAAGCTTTTTTTATGGGTTTTCTAAAATAAAAAGTCTTAATAAATTCAATGCTGAGTTTACGGTTAATACCGTATTTTTTTCTCTATCATAAGGAACTGTAATCATTTTTGCTGTGCAAAAATTTTTATTTGCTAAAGCAATCCAAATTTGATTGTCGTGGTCATTTTTTTCAAGATAACCCGTGATAGCAATCGCATAATCTGTATTGAATTTTTGTAAACAATTTTGCGCCATTTCAAGAGCCGTAGCTTCACTCACAACAGAAGTGGATTCTATTGTATGTTCATTTACATTCAACAGATTTTGCTTGCTTTCAATACTATAGGGTACAATGCCTCCTTTAAAATAAAGTGAGGAACCTTTTATGGATGTTATTTTTGCAGCTATATTTCCACCAGTGCAACTTTCTGCAACGGAAAGTGTTTTGTTTTTTTCTTTTAAAAGAATACCTATTTGTTCTTCCAATTCAATATCTTGATCTGCGACAAAAATATTTGCCAAGATATTTTTTAATTCACTGAAATGTTGCTCTATATCAGTTTCACTTATCTCAGTTCCAGTAAGTCTTAATTTCAGCATTCCAAGTTTTGGCAAATAGGCAAGCTTAATGTTTTCTGGCAATGTTCTTTCAAAATCTATTAATCGATTGGCTACAAAACTTTCTCCTTCTCCAGCAGTGATTAACGTGCGATGAATGAAAGTAGGCCTTCTATACTTTTTACTGATCTTAGATAATACATGCGTAGATACTAAATATTGCATTTCGAATGGAACGCCTGGCAATGCAATGATTAATGTATCGTCTTTTTCAAAAAGTAAACCGGGCGCTGTGCCCACTTCATTAAATAAGACTTCACAATTGTTTGGCACCAATGCTTGATTGTTATTTATTGCCAACATGGGTCTTTTTCTGCGTTTAAAAAATGAGGTAACATGTTGCAAAACGGCTTCATTCATCACTAAGGTCGAGCCGAAATAGTCACAAAGTATGGGCTTGGTTAAATCATCATTTGTAGTTCCTAATCCTCCTGTTAATAAAATAATTTTAGCATGATTTTGTTCTTCATTTAAGGCATTTATAATGTCCTCTTTATTGTCGCCCACTGCTACTCGGCGTTTCACTTGTACGCCAATAGGGTTGAGTTGTTGCGCAATCCATGCGGAGTTGGTGTCAATCGTTTGACCAATTAATAATTCATCTCCAATGGTGATGATAGAACAGAATATATTTTCCAAATCAATGTTTTTAATATAATTTAAGTTTGCTTAAACGCTCCATTTCTTTCGAAAGGATAGAATGTAAAGCGTTTTGTTTTGCTTCTTTATTTTTGT
>CANGUS010000080.1 GCA_947457085.1 Bacteroidota bacterium | reverse complement strand
TTTATTATCCAGATAGTTGATGTGGTTTATTTTTTCTAAATCAATAAATTGACCATTCACTAAATCAAAAATTGGGTTTTTAATTTCTTCATTGGATTGAAATCCAAAACCTAATTGATGACACATTTGAATGGTAAAAAATAAAGGATAATTGCCTAATTTCGTTTCCTCTTCATGATCGATATATAAAAAGGTCTCCTCAAAAAAATTATATAAATCCGTATTCGTTTCTTGCTCCGAAATTGATTTTGAAATCAATTCTATAATGAAAATAGCAATGCTGTTTTTTATCATTGAAAAATTAAGTGACTGATAAAGATGTAATAATTTTACCTCTTTAATACGTTGTAGATTTTTATTCGGTTGATGATATACAATTAAATCGAGCAGGGTTGTAGGTTGATAAATATTTGCTTTAGAAGCTGATTTTCGCTCTGTTCTCACACCATTTACTATATAGCTTTGCATGCCAAATAATTCGGTATAAATAGTGACAATTAAACTTGTATCACTATATTTTACGGAGCGTAAAACAATTCCTTTTGTTTGATGAAGCATTCATGCAAAAGTCAGTTTTTATTTTTGTTAATCAATTTTATATCATTAAATTTATATTTTAAAAAACATCTATGCAAACGAACATAAAAACCTTACTCATTATTTCAATTGTTATTTTCTCTATTTCTGGTGCGGTTATATTATTAGGAGCTTTAAGTAAACTACAACATTGGTCTTTTGCCGGTCCTTTATTAATTATTGGATTATCCCTACAAATGGTTAGTTATTTATTTGGAGCGTTTACATTAATTAAATATATTCGTACTAAATAAAACCTACTACCTTGTCTTTACTTAAAGAATATTTTTCGTTTACGAAAGGTCAGCGCATTGCCATTCTTTCGTTGTTGAGTTTAATCGTTGTTTTGTCATCTCTAAATTTTTTAATGCCTTTTTTTATTCATCCAAAAGCTGAGATACCTGCAGATGAATTGAAGCAATTGATGACAAAAATAAAAATGGATTCTAGTCAAAATAATGATTCATTCAATGAAAAATATATTCCAGCCAAACTGACTCCTTTTCATTTTAATCCAAATGAATTGGATTCTAATGGGTTTATTCGATTAGGGCTTCGACCCAAATTAGCCCACACCATATTAAATTATAGAAACAAAGGAGGTCATTTTTACAATCGAGCAGGGTTCAAAAAGATGTATGGATTACATGAAGAAGAATACAAACAATTGGAAGCATATATTTCTATTCCAGCATCTAATCAATTTCAAAATAAATCTAAAGAAGTTGTTTCGATAGAATTAAATAGTGCTGATACTATGCAATTGAATAAACTCAGAGGAATTGGAAATAAATTATCAATGAATATTGTAAAATACAGAACAGAATTAGGCGGTTTTGCCAGAGTTGAACAATTAAAAGAGGTTTGGGGTATTTCTATTGAGACTTATGATATGATAAAAAGTAATTGTTATGTTAATAGTAAAGCAATCAAAAAAATAAATTTAAATGAAGCCACTTTAGCAGAAATTAATGTTCATCCGTATTTGAAAGGAGAAATAGCAAAATCAATTGTGAATTATCGTAAAGAACATCATTATAAAATTGATAATTTATTACAAATCAAAGAAATTGAATTGATTAATGACGAATTATTTCGTAAAATTGCGCCATATTTAAGTTTATAATTAGATAAAAACGGTTTTATGAATTTCGCACCCACAGAATTGCAATCGCAAATTGCAGACATGATTAAAGATTTTGCAGATAAAAATATTCGCCCAAAAATGATGGAATGGGATGAAACCCAAGAATTTCCTGTAGAAGTATTTAAAAAATTAGGCGATTTAGGTTTGATGGGTATATTAATTCCTACGGAATATGGTGGCTCAGGAATGACGTACATGGAATACATTACCGCAGTGAGTGAAATCGCAAAAGTATGTGGATCTATAGGATTATCTGTAGCGGCACATAATTCACTTTGTACAAATCATATTTATAAATTTGCAAGCGAAGAGCTAAAGAAAAAATACATACCTAAATTAGCAACTGGTGAATGGATCGGTGCATGGGGCTTAACTGAAGCCAATACAGGTTCTGATGCTGGCAATATGCAATGCGTAGCAAAAAAAGACGGAGATGATTGGGTTATTTCGGGCACCAAAAACTGGATTACTCATGGTAAAACGGGTGATGTTGCTGTGGTGCTTTGTAGAACAGGTGAACCTCGCGCAAAAAATAATGTAACCGCTTTTGCCATTGAAAAAGGAACCCCTGGTTTTACTGCAGGTAAAAAAGAAAATAAGTTGGGCATGCGTGCTTCTGAAACAACAGAATTAGTTTTTGACAATTGTAGAATTTCAGATGCGCAACGTCTAGGTAATATTGGCGAAGGATTTAAACAAGCTATGATTATTTTAGATGGCGGACGAATTTCAATTGCTGCTTTAGCTTTAGGTATTGCAAAAGGAGCCTATGAAGCTTCTATAAAATATTCAAAAGAGCGTTTTCAATTTGATCAACCTATTTCAAATTTCCAAGCGATTCAATGGAAATTGGCAGATATGGCTACGCAAATTGAAGGTGCAGAATTGTTAATTTATCAAGCAGCCGATAAATTAATGAGAGGCGAAAAAATGACCAAAGAAAGTGCTATGGCAAAATATTATGCATCTGAAGTATCGGTTAGAGTAGCTACCGAAGCAGTGCAAATTTTTGGTGGTTATGGTTACACGAAAGACTTTCCGGTAGAAAAATACTATCGTGACAGTAAGCTTTGTACCATTGGCGAAGGGACTTCGGAAATTCAAAAATTAGTTATTTCAAGAGATATCTTAACACAGTAAATAAAAAATAAGGTAGAATTTTTCTACCTTATTTTTTTAAATATCATAAATGTGAGCTATATTTACTTCAAAATATAAAAATCATGAAATCAAAAAAATTACTTTTTTCTACTCTTCTAATGTTAGGCGGTATTGCTACTTACATTACGATGTCTTCTAATTCAGGTGGTAAAATGGGCGTTGCAGCAACAGGTTGTGGTGGCTGTCACGGATCTATGAATACAAACACAACTATGCTATTACAAGGAAATGGAAATATGTTGACAAATCAATATACTCCTGGAACATTGTATAACATAACTGTTGTTATGGGTAGTACTTCTGCAAAACCAAAGTTTGGCTTCGATATTGAAGCAAGCGCAGGTACAATTTCTACACCAGCACCGGCAAACACAATGGTAATGGGGAATGAAATACACCACACGACTCCATTTACAGGAACTATTATTGGTCCAGCTTCTGGAGCTACTTTAACGTTTAGTTGGACTGCACCACCAGCAGCTTCAGCGCCAGCTTCTATAACTTTTGATGTATCTACCAATGCTATCAATGACAATGGAACTACTGCCGGTGACGAATGGAATAAAGCAACATTTACATTCACAAAAGCAGCACCCGCATCAGTATCAAATGTTGAGTCAACTCAATTCAATTTATATCCTAACCCGGTAGCAGAAAATGTAACGCTTAAAACCAATGCTACCATACAATCTGTAAAAGCAATTTCTTTGACAGGAAGTATGATTCAATTAGCTTACAGCAAAAAAACTAATGAAGAATATAATATCGATACAAAATCATTAGCAACAGGAGCTTATATTTTGTTAATCAATGATGGTAAAAGCACAAGCCATAAAAAATTCATCAAACAATAATTAACGAAAGTTAGATTTTAAATGGCTATCAGGAATGGTAGCCATTTTTTATTTTTAAGATAATCTTAATAAAAAATGAAGTAAGTTTACACTTGTAAATACTCTAAAAAATGTCAGAATTAAAACCCGTTTTACAACTTACGAATGCGCAAATTTACCAAGGCTCATCACTCATTTTAGCCGATGTGAATTTATCAATTTATAAAGGTGAATTTGTTTACTTAATTGGTAAAACAGGAACTGGGAAATCAAGCTTATTGAAAACATTATACGGAAACATTCCGTTGCGCAATGGCATTGGAGATGTGTGTGGGTTTAATTTGACTGATTTAACTTGGAAAAACGTTCCCTTTCTTCGTAGAAATTTAGGAATTGTATTCCAAGATTTTCAATTATTGACTGATAGAAATGTAAACGACAATTTATTATTTGTTTTAAAAGCAACAGGTTGGACAGATAAAAGTTTGATGGAAGAGAAAGTCAATAATGTGTTGGCAAAAGTAGGATTGAAAGGTAAAGGAGGGAAAATGACTTATGAAATGAGTGGTGGTGAACAACAACGGGTGGATATTGCTCGAGCATTGCTCAATAATCCTAAATTGATTTTAGCTGATGAACCTACTGGGAATCTTGATCCTGATACAGCTGATGAAATCATGAATTTATTGCATTCAATTTGTGCTGATTACGGTACGGCAATTTTAATGGCAACACACGATTACAGCATCATTCAAAAGTTTCGTTCAAGAATTATAAGAACCGAAGGGGGCCATGTGTATGATCATGCAAGTGTCGTTTATTAAAGAGTTATCGGTTGCTGGGTATTAGTTTACCGGCTTATAAAACTTGTAAATTTTACAAATCGAAAATCCTAATTATTTGCTTTGCATTTTCTTCATTATTAAATTTTACTAAAGCACTTTTTCGTTCTTCAATCATGTCACTTGTAAAGGACTGTGACATTAATTCATTAATTTTTTGCTTGAATGCTGCTGGTGAATCGGCAATATGTATTGAATTTTGTAAATCGCTTCCAGCTAACATTGCATCATTTACCAGACAAAATCGTCCATTAAAAAGCGCATGAAGTAGTTTTAATTTGATTCCAGAAACTTGCATACTAGGTAAAATATGAATATGTGCATGTTGAATTAGTTTATTCAATTCTTCTGTTGTAGGATTTTTAATTATTTCACAATTCGTAATTTTTAATTCGTAATTGCATTTGCCTGCTATTATTAATTTGATGTTTGAATTTACAAATACTTCGTTCACCAAAAAATCAATGGCTTGTTTGTTTTCAGCCACATCTAAATTACCATGGTACAAACAATAATCTCCACTACCTTCTAAAATATTTACTTCTTCATTTCCATGAAATGCAGATATCCATAGCGTTTGAATACTCGGATATTTTTTTGAAAAATAAGCTGCATCCAATTTTGAAATACTGAGAATTGCATTCGCATTATGCAATTTATTTTCATAAGAAATCAAACGCATACTTTCCCAAGTGTAATATAGTTTTTTAAAAAAACTTTTTTCATTCGTGGCTAAATGTTGATAGTATTCACTTTCGATATTATGTGTACGAATAATTTTTTGTCTGTTTTTTAATAAAGGATGATTCAGTAAAAACGTGGTATGAATCCCTTCAAATAAAATAGAGGAGTTGTCAACTAATAAATTTTTTAATAGTTCTCTGTTATTTCTGGATGAAACAATATAAGGCAAAGTTGCATCTAATCCCCAAAATCCAGTTTTTCGTTTGTAATAGAAAACTTGTTTACAATATTTATTTAATTCTACAGTAGGTTTTCTATTGCCATATTCAAAACAATGTAAAGTGATTTCTACATCAAGTGCTGATAGCGATTTTAGTTTGTAAAAAATATCAATTGCACCACCATAATTGGTAGGAAATGGAATATCCAAACTAATGATATGGAGCTTAGTTCTCAAATAAATTTTTGTAAACGTTAATTAATCTTTTTTCTTCTTCTTGCCAACAATAGACCTCTCTGGCTTTTAAACAATTTTGTTTCAAACGAGTATACAGAGTTACATTTTCTAACATTTCATTTAAAGCAGTCGCAATGGTATTTATTTTACAATCAGTAACTAAATAAGCTATTTCAAATTGTTCATTTGCTTTTTGATATTCAGGATAATTGACACACAATTGCGGAACGCAAGAGTGCATGTAGTCGAAAAAACGATTGGCCATCGAGTAATAATTACTTTTTCCTTGATTGGTAAAAAGCGTGATTCCTATGTAGGCTTTTTTAGTATATTCTTTTAATGTTTGAGGCTCTACATATCCTTTGAATATAATTTTATCTTGTAAATTTAATTGCCTGCATAATGCAATTGCGTCTTTATAAAAATTGCCTTCACCACAAATGATTAATTTGCCATGTACGAATTGCATAGCGGGAATCAATGTTTCAAAACTTCGCCCTTCATTGACTGCCCCCTGATATAATATGTATTTTTCTTCATGAATGTTTTGTGCAAATGGCATTAAAACAGTGGCATTGCGAACGATTTGATAATTTACACCGTACATTTTTTTAAACTGCTCTGCATAACAATCACCAATGGTATACCCAATTGAAAATTGCGGAACAGCATATTGTTCAATTTTTTTCCATGCTTTATAAATCAAAGGACGAGCAACAATTTCTTCCATTTCACAAAACAATTCATGCGCATCATACACTCGTTTTTTGTTTCTAATTTTTGACATAAAAAGGCAAGGCAATATAGTATCTAAATCAATTGCGCAAATCACATCACATTTTATAAACAATAAAAAAATAAATAATCGAATATTGTATTCAGCATAAAATAATTTTCCTTTGTCAAAAAAACAATTCAATCTTTTTTGTTGAAATGGTTTTTCATTTAATGGGGTAGATGTCGGTCTATTTCTTCCTATCAACGTTACATCATAACCTGCATTTGCCAACGAAGAACAAATACGATTCATTCGTTGATCAAAATTTAAATCGTTGGTAACGGTACAAACTATTTTTTTTCGTTCCATGTTGTAGAAAAATAAATTTTTTCATTACCAATCATTGCATAGGGTGGTTCAAAACCAGGCATGTATGTCGCTCGAATATGTCGCTCTATTTTTTCTTTGTCCCATGATAAATCAATTCGTTTAATATCATGAATTTCATTTCTGAAATGAATGGAAGTACCTCGTTCATTTTCAAAATCTTTTTGTGTTTGAAGCGTAAATTGATTGGATAGTATATTGGCAATGTTTTCTTGAAACAAACTTAAAGAGGCGCTGTAGGTTAAATCATATAATTCATTCACCCAACAATTTGTTGGAATAGGAAAACGTTTTTCAGCAATAATGTCGCCATGATCAATACGGGCATCCATTTTGTGAATCGTAGTGCCAAATTCTTTTTTGCCATCTAAAATGGCAAATGAAAATTGATTACATCCTCTATATTCTGGTAAGGGCGCCATATGTAAATTAATAGCCAATATTTTAGCTTTTTCAATATCCTGTTTTTTTAAAATTTCATTGTACTGAACTGATATGATAAAATCACTTTCAGGCATTTCACTTAATGTATCAATCAGAAGAATATTATGTTCTTTAGCTAATTTTTTTAAACTCAAAGAACTATCAAACGTAGTATTGTCATTCGACAATAAGCCAATGATTTCTATATTGAATGCATCCTGATGCTGAATTAAATAATTCAAGCAATGGTAACCGATGGGCTTTGATCCCAAAAACAGAACCGACTGTTTACTCATGCAACAAATTTAATCACATTTTTGTCTTATTTTCGACCTTTCTAAAAATGTCTTTAAAAATATTAATATTAACACCTCGAATTCCGTTTCCTTTGAAAGATGGTGGCGCCATTGCGATGCATCAAACTATTGAAGGATATGTGCAACAAGGTTGTGAAGTAAGTCTTTTAGCGATGAATACATCAAGACATTGGGTAGATGAAAATACACTACCAGCGTTGTATTCACAATTAGTACACTTCAAGACTGTTTTTGTAAATAATT
>CANGUS010000079.1 GCA_947457085.1 Bacteroidota bacterium | reverse complement strand
TTCAATTGGTGCTTCATATTCGATGAACGTATTAAGTACATTTGAAGCGTTTAAAAGTTCTTCATCTGGTTTTAATTCAACTACAAACAAAATAAATACAACTTCTATGACTACTTCTGCTAAAAATCAACTAGGATATCAGGCAGGAATTAAGCAGTTGGATGTTTTTTTGCAAGCGGGTTATAGTTATCAAGTTTTTAAAAATTGTATGATTCAATTAGGAATACAAAAAGGATTGTTTGATGTTACTAAAAATACATATTTTAATAATTCGATCAAGAATACGCAAAATCGCTTATCAGTAGGAATCAAATACAGTTTCAATCGAAATAACAATTAAAAAAAATTATAAAAATGAAACACTTACTTTATTTTTTAATCAGTTTCTTTTTTCTTAGCAGTTGTAAAAAGAACGAATTGCCTTTACCCAACATGGGGGATCCTGTTTTTTTATTTAGTGGTATAATTGGTAATGATACAATAAATTTTAAATCTGGTGTAAATCACATTTACATGTATACCGATTTTTATAAAGACAATCAAAGTTTAACCACGGTCAGAGGATACTTTGCTTCTGATACATGTGCAAATTGCGAGCCCTATTTGTCATTTGAAGCAAAAGATGCCGCTCAAACTAGTGGTTTGAGTTTGTCGCAAAGCATCGCACTTATTTTTGGGAAAACTGTTTTCACTTCCTATTCGTTGGACTCGATATTTGGAGCGCCTACTATTGTGGAAACTTTTAATTTCAAATCCAATACATCATATAATTCTCAAAACCAATATTTATGGGATTTTGGAGATGGAACTTCATCTACGCTTCCCAACCCATCACACGTTTTCCCTGTTGGAAGTAGCAATCGAGTAGTGTCCCTTAAATTGGTTAAAAATGGCATGCTAGATTCATTGGCAAATACCATAGACGCCTCTTTAAATTCTACTTGCAGAGCAAATTTTACAATGAATTTTGATTCTTTGTTTAATAACAGGCTAATAGTTTCGGCCACTAATGGTTTTGCCAATTATAATTGGAATTTTGGAAATGGAACGGTTGGAAATGGTCAAATGGATTCGACAAACTATACTAGCAATGGGAATTATCTAGTTACCTTAACTGCAATCAATCCTACTTGCACCAGTGTATTCACTAAAAAAATTAAAATTCCTTATAATGAAAATAATGCCAATTGGGATTATACTGTAACGGATACTAGCCTGATTAATTATCAGCCAAGAGTAAATGCTTCTGCTTTTACAATTACTTGGAGAAAAGGAGGGAAAACCTACTGTTCTTATAAAAACATAAAAGGAATAGATCAAAGTAACAGGCCAATTTTTACGTTGACCAAAATAGCGATGTATGGCAAAAATGAAAAAGGAAATAACACCGTAAAAGCTTCAGGCGTGGTAGATACTTATTTGTATGACATTTCGAATCCTTCGGATTCAATCAAAATAAAAAGTAACATTTTGACTTTTGGAGTAGCTTACCCGAATTAGATTTTTTTCTTTACATTGAGTGTTTCTAAATGTGCTTAATATTGCTCACTTTCATTCGGGAAATCTTTATTTTTTACATCTGCAATATATTGTTTGGTCGCATTAAAAATTTGTTCATACATATTTAAATATCTACGTAAAAAACGAGGATTAAATTCTTTATTAATGCCCAACATATCATGCATCACTAAAACTTGTCCATCCACATGCATCCCTGCGCCAATGCCAATAATTGGAATTTTTACTTCTTCAGCAACTCTTTTCCCGAGTGCCGCAGGAATTTTTTCTAAAACAATGGCAAAGCACCCTGCTTCTTCTAGCAATTTTGCATTTTTTACTAATTGTTCCGCTTCTTCTTCTTCTTTAGCTCGAACGGTATAGGTTCCAAATTTGTAGATACTTTGAGGCGTTAAACCTAAATGACCCATAACAGGAACCCCAGCTGAAATAATTCTTTTTACTGAGTCAATGATTTCTTCGCCGCCTTCCATTTTAATTGAATGTGCACCGGCTTCTTTCATGATTCTGATCGCGCTATTCAATGCTTCTTTTGAGTTACCTTGATAGGATCCAAAAGGTAAATCTACCACTACCAAACTTCTTTTTACGGCGCGGATAACAGATGAAGCATGATAAATCATTTGATCTAAGGTGATTGGCAAAGTGGTTTCGTGACCTGCCATTACATTACTTGCACTGTCTCCCACTAATAATATGTCAATACCAGCATCATCTAAAATAGTAGCCATCGAATAATCATAGGCAGTTAACATTGAGATTCGTTCACCACGTTGTTTCATTGCCAATAAAACATGTGTGGTTATTTTCTTGAATTCTTTGTTTTCGTTGTAAGTACTCATTTATTTTTTCTGATTAGAAAAACAAATGTAGTCAATAAATTAAAATAAAAAAGGCTATAGTTTATTACTGTATTCGAATGAAAAGAGTAGATTTATTATCTTCATCACTTAATAAAATAATTCGCAATCTCGATTTTAATTTTTTGTCTATATCTGTGTATTCAGTATCTCGCACTTCTCCATTGAAATTGTCATATTCTTTTTCTCCAGATCGATCATCGCTATCCCAGTTTGAACCTAAACAGGCTTCAATTTCTGCTTGTATATTGTCATATTCTATCATTAAGTCGTCATAGCTCAATGAGGTTTTAATTTCTGCGATAAAAGTCCGTTCGTTATTATACCAATTCAGGTAGTTTTTTTTAGCTCCTTTTAATTTAAATTTAGAATCGTTTATTTTTTTAGTGGCATTGGTTTCATTCCCTTCTATGGATTTGAAATTTTTATCATTCGCTATTTTTAATAGTTGATTTATTTGGTTGCAAAAATCTTTCGATGCTTTTGAAACGACTTTTTCCTCACTTTCTTCTTTTTCTATATTTTTTTTCGTTGTTTTCGATTTTGCATATGATTTTTCCACATCTTCCATTTCCTCTTCCTCTTCCACTTTTGCTATTTCTTTTTTGGTATTTGTTTTTGGTGTATGAATGATTCCATCTGCTTTTTGTTCTACAATAGGAGCTGTTTTTATTTCTTTTACTTCATTTTTTATCGGTTCTTGGGTTGCTATTGTCTCCTCTTTTTTAGCTGGAATTCCATTGGGTTTAACTTCCGATTTGGTATAATTCGATATAAGTTTAGTGAAGTTACTTGCAAATGCATTGCCATTCATTTCATTGCCAAAAAAGAAAGAAGACACACTCATTTGAGTAACTTGTGTGTTGTTTTTGATTAATGTTATACAGCCATTCTGTTCTTTACAAGTAATATCAACACTGTAGCCTTCTGTGTTTTTAGTTAGTTTTATAGAGCCGATGTCTGCTAGTTTGAAGCGCTGCATAATGCCGTCTTGTGTTTGCTCAAGGTTGCCAGATTTTTCATAAAAATTAAATGGATTGAAGGAACCTTCTATTGTGGCATTGATATTTTTGACCAATTCAGCCGAGTTATTTTGAGCATTTAAAAATTGGAAACTAACAAAGGATAGAAATATAAATATTAGAGTCGTTCGCATTTTTTATTTTTTACTGTTACAATATTAAGTAAAAGAATAATAAATACAGAATTATGAATCATTTAATTCATTTCTCATAAAATGACTACCGAAAAGAAACATTTCAACTTCGTTGGGCACATAAAAAAACGCTTCCAATTTGGAAGCGTTTTTTTATTATGATGTATGATTAGTAAAACAACCATTACGGATCTAAATATTTATATACCATAAAATACGTTGAGCAAAATCACCCCATTGAGCTGTACTTTCTTTGATGGATGTAGTTAATTCGGCCATTGTTTTTTCTGTGCCTTTTGAAGGGGCTTCTATTATATTTTCATCCGCAATAAAATTATCTACCTGCGTGGCGAAATACGTGATATTTAAACGAGGCATTACAATTCCTAAAACCATACCCGGTAAGCCATTGAAACTTTCTGGGCCGCCATTGGCAATAATGGCATCTGAGTAATAAGCAATCACATATACTGAATCCATAATAATAGTTTCGGCTCTTCTGCAACTAAAGCCAGCAATGGTTTTAAATTCTTCTTTTATTTTCCATTCAAACTTTTTGAATGAATCTTTCATTAAATACGTTTTTTCAAAAACCTTTTTTTCAGCAACAGATTCTTTTGTTTCATAATTATTGAAAATGATATTTCTCTCTGAAGGCAAATTGCCCATCATGCTTTTGCTTTCTGTGATGCCATCTTTGGCTGGTTTGTAAATGCTTTTTTTATCTGTAAAAGTCATTTCAAAAATGTCGGTTTTGTATTTCGACATTTGTTTTTTGAACATCTCAATCATAGAAGCCATTTCGGGTCTGTCCTTCAACATGCCATCCATTTGTTTGTGCATATTTAATTTGCGCTCGTAGGTAATTTTACCTTTAAAAATGATCGCTGGCTTGGCTTCTGTTTTTGTTTGTGCATTCAGTAAGGTGTAATTTGTACATACAAATAACAACAGGGTTAAAATGTTTTTCATGATTTTTAATTTCTTCATTTCTAATTTTTTGATCAAATAATTTTAATAATTCTTTTAAGAAGAGAAAAGGCATGGTTGAAAATTATCTTCTTCTTCCACCACCTCCAGTTCTTGGTGGTCTGCCACCCATTGATGGCATTCTTCCTGGTTTGCCTTTGGTTTCAGCCATGGCGCCATGTTTAAAATTATATACAAATCCAAGCATCCAATATCTTCCTAGTGTAAGAAAATTTCGTTCTGTATTGAAATTATTGCTGGTTGTTCTTTCATATCCTCTATTTTGATTTAAGGCATCATTGATGCTAAACTTTAGGTCCAAATTTTTCTTTGGTAGTACTTTATAAGTAATATAGGCATTCCAAATAAATCGTGAAAATTTGTTAGGATAAGGTTCTACAGGTGGATTGTAAATGTAATCGACATCTGATCCAATTTCTAGATTATTGAAGTATTTAATTAAAGAAAAAGTTGGGTTCAATGAAATGAATTTTATTTCTCTGGCATCTTTAAATGTGCTTTTTGAGTTGGTATATATAGTACCAAATTCTAATGAAGAGTAAATGACATTTTCTTTTGAATAAGTCAATCCGGGTGTAACTGTAAAACTAAAGTTGGTCGTAATGCCCTCTATATTATTCGTCATGTTTGGGTTGTGTAAATAATTTCCATTGACATTTATTTTTCCTTCGAATTTCGATTTCGGAATCCTTGCACTGTAACCACCCCACATAGACACATTATAAAAACCATTTAAATTTACATATTTATTAATCGTGCGTCCTAATTCATCAAATGTTCTATTGGTAGATACATTGTTGTATTTGTTACTGGCATTGATGCCTGCATACAAACTTCTGCTTGAAAGTACTTTATAATTAAAAATACTTAAATTGATACTTTGGCTGTAACCAACTTTTAAATTAGGATTCCCAATTGTGATTTGTAAAGGGTTGCTGTTATCATTATAGGGTTGAATTTGAGTGATGGTTGGTTGCGTAGTATTTCCCGAATAATTGATATTGATTCGGTTAAATTGATCAAATTTATAATTGAAACGAAGGGTAGGGAACAAGTTGATTCGGTTGTAATTAAAGTTTTGCAATTGGATGATGTCTTCCTGATTAAATTGAGCATATCGAACTTTTGAACCCACAGCAACAGAATATTTTTTTTCATTGAATTTAAATTCCACACCACCTGTATGTGTATTGATGATAGAATTAAAATCATTGCTCAATGAGTCAATTCGCTGTGTGTATTTGTCACTTGTTGTTTTAATAGCGGTTGTTTTTAAAGAATTGTTTCTTTCAGTACCGATATTGTAGGACAATTTCATTTGTAATTTTTTGTTCAATGGTTCGGTATAAGTTAGCGATGCGTTTGCTGTATTTGTTATTACGTTGGTCTCTTTTTGTTGATCTAAATTTTCACTTTTCAACAAGCCTCCTACATAATAACTATTGTCTCCTTCAAGCGTTCCTAAACTTTCGTTTTTACTGTAATCGTAATTAGCGAACAACGAAATGGTTCTGCCGATTTTTTTTAATTTATGATTAATCGTCAAGCTATTTCCTGCACTGGCATTGGTGCTTTTTGTATTATTGTCTCGTTTGCTATTGCTAATTGGTAATTCGGTATATGATTTATTTTCTGTTTTGCTGTAATTGTAATTATCTACAAAACTCAATCGACCCGAAAAATTATATATGATGGTTGTGTTGGTATCAATTGCAAAATCATATTTCCCTGATAATCGGTGTGCATTTCTGCTATTAAATGAGTTTGAGGTATCTCTACTTTCATATCTATTTTGAGGAAATAAGTTTTCGGTATTAGAAGTTTCTTTTTTTGTTTTATTAATTCGCCCAAATGAATAATTAATATTGGTATGTTCTTTATCTTCATTCCATTTGTTAGAATAATGCATGCCACTTACCCAGGCTTTGCTCATACCTTCTTGAATACCATTGTTGTAGGTGTTGCCACCATCATCACCATTATTGTCATTCATAGAGTACATATATCCCTCTTCCGACATTTGCATATTTTCTCCTTGTCCAGTATAGGCATTTCTATCGTCCCAGCCTAAGCCAGTTTTGCCAATTGAACTCATTAACCCATACAAGCTAAATTTTTCTTTATTTCTGAAGACATTCATCATGGCTTGATTTTGCCAATTGTCTTTCCATCCGCCTCCCATTTCCAATTTGCCAAACTCTCCTTTGTTCATGCCTTTTTTCAATTTCAGGTTAATGGTTTTTTCGGTATTGCCATCATCAAATCCTGTAAATTTTGCTTGGTCACTTTTTTTGTCAAATACTTGTACTTTTTCTACAATTTGAGATTGCAAATTTTGAGTAGCAATGGTGGGGTCATCGCCAAAAAACTCTTCGCCATCCACTAATACTTTTTCAATTTTTTCGCCCATGGCAGTTATTTCCCCTTTTTTGTTTACTTGCACCCCTGGCAATACTTTCAATAAATCTTCTACCATTGCACCTTTGCGAACTTGAAAACTATCGGCAGAATATTCTAAGGTATCCCCTTTGATTTTAATGCCTGCCGCATTTTTGATAACCACTTCTTTTAAAAGCTGTCCTCTAGAAAATAAACTAATTTTACCAATATCATTTATTGGTTCATTTGCTTTTATGATTATATCGTCTACATAATCAACAAATGCATTGTGTGCTACCAATAAAATGTAATTGTTGGCCGGTAATCCAAAGAGTGAAAATTTTCCTTGTTGATTGGTTCTTGTTGTTTTTATTAATACCGAATCTGTTTTTCGAATTGCAGAAACACTGGCAAATACTACAGGTCGTAAACTGATGCTATCTTGTATCATTCCTTTCATTTCATTGGATTGCGCATAAGCAAACTGACTACAAACAATGGTAATAAATAATAAAAAGTATTTTTTGATCATAAAAAATCGAATAAGCTTCAAAAGTAATTATCAATTATGAATTATTCGTTATGAATTACATGAATGGTATAATTATAATTTATTCGTTATGAATTATATGAGAAGCATAGAGTAATAAATTATTTCATTCGCATCGCACGATTTCCATCTTTTTTATTTTTACCTTGAGCTCCTATTGCTTTTGCTTATTTGTGGCAAAAAACACCATCAATCATTAACCATTAATCATTAACTATTATCTTTGCTCTATGCCCGAAATAAATTATTCAGATGCTGCCAATTTCATAACCAAGCTTACATTTCGACGAATGTGGAATGCCAGTAAAGTGATGAGTAGTTTTTATTTAACCAAATGGTTAGGC
>CANGUS010000078.1 GCA_947457085.1 Bacteroidota bacterium | reverse complement strand
TTCTACTTTTGGTTACGATGAAAGCATGGCAAAATACCTTCGTGCAACAGGTCGTGCCGATGTAGCCGATGCTGCAAATGCCATCAAAGAACATTTAACCGGTGATGATGAGGTATATGCAAACCCATCAAAATATTTTGATGAGGTATATGAAATAAATTTAGATGAATTAGAGCCACATATCAACGGGCCGTTTACTCCGGACTTAGCTACACCAATTTCTAAAATGAAAGAGGCGATTGCAGCCAATAATTGGCCTTCAAAAATTTCGGTAGGCTTAGTAGGAAGTTGCACCAATAGTAGCTATGAAGATTTAGCACGTGCGGTAAGTTTGGCTTCTCAAATCAATGAAAAAGGATTAAAATTAAATTCAGAATTTAATATCAATCCAGGTTCTGAGCAAATTAGATTCACAGTGCAACGTGATGGAATTTTAGAGGTATTTGAAAATGTAGGCGCGAATGTTTTTGCAAATGCTTGTGGACCTTGTATTGGAATGTGGGATAGAATGGGCGCAGAAAAACAAGAAAAAAATACGATTATTCATTCTTTCAATAGAAATTTTGCTAAACGTGCAGATGGAAATCCAAATACGTATGCATTTGTCGCGAGTCCTGAAATTGTAACTGCATTAGCTATTGCGGGAGATTTAGGATTTAACCCAATCACTGATACGATTACAAATGATAAAGGTGAACAAGTAAAATTAACGGCCCCATCAGGTGACGATTTGCCTACAAATGGTTTTGCTGTTGAAGATGCTGGCTTCCAAGCACCTGCTGAAGATGGTAGCAAAGTAACAGTTGCGGTGAGTGCAGACAGCAAACGTTTGCAATTATTAGATCCATTTGCTGCATGGGAAGGAACCGATATGAAAGGAATGAAATTATTAATTAAAGCGAAAGGTAAATGTACCACAGATCATATCTCAATGGCAGGTCCTTGGTTGAAATTCCGTGGGCATTTAGATAATATTTCAAATAACATGTTGATAGGTGCTGTGAATTCATTTAATGAAAAAACAGATTTAGTTAAAAATCAATTAACTGGCGAATACGGTCCTGTTCCTGCCACGCAACGAGCATACAAAGCTGCTGGTATTGGTAGTATTGTAGTAGGTGATGAAAACTATGGGGAAGGTTCTAGTCGTGAACATGCAGCAATGGAGCCACGTCATTTGGGCGTTCGAGCTGTTTTGGTAAAATCATTTGCTCGTATACACGAAACCAACCTTAAAAAACAAGGTATGCTTGGTTTGACATTTGCCGACAAAGCAGATTATGATAAAATTCAAGAGGATGACACCATAGATATTGAAGGTTTATTGACATTTGCTCCTGGAAAAAATTTGCAAATGGTTTTAAATCACAAAGATGGTAGTAGCGAAACAATTCAAGTAAAACATAGTTATAACGATCAGCAAATAGCTTGGTTTAAAGCAGGTGGTGCTTTGAATGTAATTAGAGCAAGTCTCAACGCATAATTTTTATTCAATAATTAAGAAGTCTGAAATTTTTTCAGACTTTTTTTGTTTAAGTTAAATTGACTATATTTGTCATGTTAAAAATAGTCAATATGAAAAATATTATAAAAAAAGCCAGAGAAGAGAAAGGGTTATTAATGCGTGACGTGGCTCAAAAATTAAATATTGATGCTGCGCTAATCAGTAAATGGGAGAAAGGTACTCGTAAACCTACGCGTGATCAGGTGATAAAATTAGCATCGCTATTGGGCTTAGATACAGAAAAATTGTTGATAGAATGGATGAGCGAAGTTATTTTGTATGAAATTGGGTATGACGATTTAGCCTTAAAAGCGATGAAGATTGCTGAAGAAAAAGTACGATATGGATTAGAAAAATCCAACATTAAATTAGGTAAAAGCGTAATAACTTTATTAAAAGAAATTGATGTAGAAAAAAACAAACTAATAAAACTTCGTTATTTAGATAGTTACAGAATTGCACAAGCTTTGGAGCTAGAATATACTTTTGAAAGCAATAGAATTGAAGGAAACACACTTACATTAAAAGAAACTGATTTAGTTATAAATGAAGGGATTACGATTTCAGGAAAATCAATGCGTGAGCATTTAGAAGCTATCAATCATCAAGATGCGGTGTTATTTTTAAAGGAGTTAGTTGATAAAAATATAGAATTAAAAGAACGTGATTTGTTACAATTGCATAATTTAGTTTTACGTGGAATTGATGCAGAAAATGCTGGAAAATACAGAACAGTGCAAGTAATGATTAAAGGAAGCCAGCACATGCCACCACCACCTTTTTTGGTTGCAAAGCAAATGGAAGATATTTTTTTATGGTATCAATTAAATAAAAACAAATTGCACCCAGTGGTGTTGGCTGCAGAAATGAGTGAAAAAATTGTAACGATACATCCGTTTATTGATGGCAATGGAAGAACTTCTCGATTATGGATGAATTTAATTTTGTTAAAGCATGGCTACGTAATTGCGAATATTAAGGGAGATCATTCTAATAGGTTGTGCTACTATGATGCTCTTGAAATGGCTAGAGTTGATATTAAGAAAAATTCGTTTATTGAATTTATTGCCAAAGTGGAATTGGAAGCATTAAAACGTTATTTGAATATTTTGGGCGCATAAAAAATCGAAGTTTTAAATTTCAATTTTTTTAAATTAACTAACAATAATTTCATTTATAAAATGCTCTCCAAAATGTTGATTAATACGAGCCACTAAGAGTGTTTTATTATAAGATAATTCTTGTTTTAAAGCAGGTACATCTGTAATAATATAAAGTTTTCGATTATCAATTCTTAGGTCTTTCGTATGTTTAGCTACGGTTTTTCCCATTAATAATTCCCAATCACCTTTTAATTTGATGACCTGATAACGGTATTTCCAATAACTACTATTCACCATTTCATTAATGGCATCTTGCATTGAGTATAATGACATAATCTATTATTTAGGAATTACAAACTTTTCAATATCACTCTCTTTAATGATGTTTTCACTTAAGATAATCAGTCGTTCGATAATATTTCTAAGTTCTCTGATATTTCCAGTCCAATTATGCTTTGTTAGTTTTTCCAAAGCTATCGGCTCAATTTGTAATTCTTTCATTTTATATTCTTCACAAACTTGATGTAAAAAATGGTTCACTAAAAGAGGAATGTCTTCTCTGCGATTATTTAATTCAGGCACATGAATGTTGATTACATTTAATCGGTGATATAAATCAAGTCTAAAATTTCCTTGCTCAATTTCTTTCAATAAATCTTTATTTGTAGCTGCTATAACCCGAACATTTACATCAATATCTTTTTCACCACCTACACGTGTTATTTTACCTTCTTGTAATGCCCTGAGCACTTTAGCTTGAGCACTTAAACTCATATCCCCAATCTCATCTAAAAATAAAGTCCCTCCATCAGCTTGCTCAAATTTCCCTATTCGTTGTTTTATTGCAGATGTGAATGAACCTTTTTCATGTCCAAATAATTCGCTGTCAATTAATTCTGTTGGAATGGCTGCACAGTTTACTTCAATTAGTGGATTTTCATTTCTTTGACTTTTTTCATGGGTCCAACGAGCAACTAGTTCTTTCCCACTTCCATTGGCTCCAGTTATCAAAATTCTAGCTTCTGTAGGGGCAACTTTTTCAATGGTTTTTTTAATTTCTATAATGGGTTCTGATTGACCAATTATTTCTTGTAAACCACCAACTTTTCTTTTTAAGCTTTTTGTTTCTGATACCAAGGAGCATTTTTCAATCGCATTTCTTATTGTGATTAATAAACGATTTAAATCTGGGGGTTTCGAAACAAAATCAAAAGCTCCTTTTTTTACTGCTTCTACCGCATTGTCTAATGTGCCATGCCCAGAAATCATTATTACAGGAACATCTATTTTCTCAACTAATAATTTATCTAACATTTCCATGCCATCCAATCGAGGCATTTTAATGTCACACAAAACGCAATTGTATTTTTTAGTTTTTATTAAATTGTAGCCTTCTAAACCATCAACAGCTTCATCTACTTTATAGCCCTCATTAATCAGTATTTCTGAAAGGGCTTTACGAATACTTTTTTCATCGTCTATTACTAAAATGTTTGACATGCTGTTGTGTTGTTATCGAGCTAAAGTTAAAGAACTCTTTTAGAAAATGAAATTTATTTTTGATTGTCTCTCCATTCATAAACCCAACTACTTTGAATCATTTCTAAATGTCCTTCTGTAGATCCTTCTCGGGTACCTGTAAATCCTTCTATAGCTAAAACCCATTCTAGTAATTCTGTAAATCGAATTCGATAAATTTTTGATTCTGTAAAATCGTCGCCAAATCGTTCGTATAATTTTAAAGTAATTTCTTCATGATCATGTCAATGTATCTGTGGTTCAAATGTACTCATGTGTATTTGTATTTATTTTATGTTACTTTGTTTAAATTAATGGGATGACTGAATGTTTTATTCAACAATCAATTATTCACCATGGATCAGACTTTGGTCAGGGATTATTACATCAATTTCACCAGCGCCTTCTAAAAGTAAGCATTGACAACTCAATCTTGATGTTAATTTTGGATTTCTTGCTCTGTCAATAAAATCCTCTTCTTTGTCAGTAATTTCTTCAACAAAACTTTCTCCTTTTTCCAAGTAAATATGGCAGGTGCTGCAAGCACTAACTCCACCGCAATTATGATGTAAATGGATATTATTCTTGAGGGCTATTTCCAAAATACTGTCGTCTGCAGGACAATTTTCTATACGGATGGCTGTTTTATCTTTTTCTTCAAATTTAAAATTAATCGAATACATTTTATATTTTTAAGTCTGTTTAATTTTGATCGCAAAAGTAGGTATTTAAAAACAAAGGAATAAATTATTTGTTGATTCAATATAAGCGTTAATAAAAACATGGTAAAGTCACTTGCTCGAATTATATTTGTAGCTCAATGAAAACTGTTTTTTTTTCAACAAGTAAAAAATTAGGCGTTCTAGGTGGTGGGCAGTTAGGTAAAATGATGTTGCCTTGTACCCAAGCTTGGGATATTTACACTAAAATGTTAGACGCAGATAATGATGCTCCATGTAAATCTTTTTGCAATGAATTTGTATTAGGCAATTTGCAAGATTTTGATACTGTTTATCAATTTGGCCTAGATTGTGATGTGCTCACCATAGAAATTGAAAAAGTGAATGTTGAAGCATTAAAGAAGTTGAAATCTGAAGGAAAAGTGGTTCATCCCAATCCTGATTCTTTGGAAATTATTCAGGACAAAGGTTTGCAAAAAATGTTCTACAAAACAAATCAAATTCCAACTGCTGATTTTATCATCTTTGAGAACAAATTGTCTATTTTAAATGCAATTGAAAATAAGTTAATTAAATTTCCTTTTGTTCAAAAAACAAGAAAAGACGGTTATGATGGAAGAGGAGTTTGTGTGGTGAATACAGAAAGTGATTTAGTAAATTTATTAGAAGGGCCATGTTTAGTGGAAGATAAAGTAGAAATTAGCGTTGAATTAGCGGTTATTGCAGCAAGAAATGAACAAGGAGAGATAGTAGTATACGATCCAGTTTCAATGGAGTTTCATGATGGTGCTAATATGTTAGACTTATTGTTATATCCAGCGCCGATAGATAGAAGTATTGCAGAAAAAGCACAACAGATTGCAAAACAATTAATTACTCAATTTGATATCTGTGGACTGTTAGCCGTTGAATTTTTAATTGACAAACAAAATAATATTTGGGTGAATGAAGTGGCCCCTAGGGCACACAACAGTGGCCATCAAACTATAGAAAGTTCTTTTACATCACAATATCAACAACATCTAAGAGCGATTTTAAACTTGCCATTAGGTAGTACAGAAATTATCATGCCTTCTGCCATGGTAAATATTCTAGGTGCTGAAGGGAATACAGGAAATGTTTATTATGAAGGCATTGAAGAGTGTTTACAGGAAGAAGGCGTTTTTATTCATATTTATGGAAAAAAAATAACGAAGCCATTTCGTAAAATGGGTCATGCAACAATTATAAATCAAAATTTAAACGAAGCAAAAAACAAAGCCTTATGGGTAAGACAAATACTGCAAGCAAAAAGCCATTAGTAGCTATTATTATGGGAAGTGATAGCGATTGGAATGTGATGAAAGATGCTGCCCAATTCTTAGAGCAATATGGGATTGAATATGAATGCACAATTGTTTCAGCACACAGAACACCTAAACGAATGTTCGATTTTGCAAGCAAAGCACATACTCGAGACATAAAAGTAATTATAGCCGGTGCAGGAGGTGCTGCTCATTTGCCTGGTATGGTAGCTAGTTTAACTCCTTTGCCTGTTATCGGGGTGCCTGTAAAATCAAGTAATTCAATGGATGGATGGGATTCGATGTTGTCTATTTTGCAAATGCCCAATGGTGTTCCTGTAGCAACAGTTGCATTAAATGCTTCTAAAAATGCAGGCATTTTAGCTTTACAAATATTAGGAGCTTTCGATAAAAAAAATCAACAAAAAATGATTGATTACAAAAAAAGTTTAGAAACTGAGGTGATGAAAAAAGTAAAAAATTTCCCTCCTAAATTGTAATTTTAGATTTTACAAACAGATCAAGATATCGAATCTTTAAAAAACGAATGCTATTATTTCCATCTTTATAATAGAATAATATAGTTTTTTTTCATTGAAAAATTTCTATTTTTCACAACACTATTAATTGAGAATTTTCAACTAAATATAATATCTTGCAGTCTTAAAAGTAATATTAAATGAAGGTAGTCATTTTTGCTGGAGGATTGGGGACTCGTATTTCAGAAGAAAGTCATTTGAAGCCCAAGCCAATGATTGAAATAGGTGGAAAACCTATTTTGTGGCACATCATGAATATTTATGCATCGCATGGTTACAACGAATTTATAATTTGTTGTGGTTATAAAGGCTGGATAATCAAAGAATATTTTAAAAATTATTTTGTTCACAATGCAGACATGACCATCGATTTGAAAGATAATAAAATGGAAATTCACAATGCAAATGCGGAACCATTTAAAATTACGATGATCGATACCGGTGTAAATACAATGACTGCAGGTCGATTAAAAAGAGTATTACCTTATACAAACAATGAACCCTTTATGTTGACCTACGGAGATGGTGTTTCAGACGTGAATATCAAACAATTAGTAGAGTTTCACGAAGCGCATGGCAAGGTTTGTACAATGACTACCGTGCAGCCTACAAGTCGTTTTGGAGTTGTAAAAATGGATGAGGATGGCACTGTTTTACAATTTGAAGAAAAACCAGAGGATAGTGGGACATGGATCAATGGCGGTTTTTTTGTCATTCAACCTGAAATAAAAAACTATTTAACCGATGAACGCTTGGATGAAGTGATGTGGGAACGACAACCCATGTTAGATTTAGCAAGTGATACACAAATTGTGGGTTATAGACATCGTGGATTTTGGAAAGCCATGGATACGATGAGAGATAAAGAAGAATTGGAAAAATTATGGGAAACAAATCCAATTTGGAAATCATGGTAAGCTTACCTTTTTTTAAAAAATATTTTGAAGGGAAAAAAGTATTCCTTACTGGGCATACTGGTTTCAAGGGCTCTTGGCTATTGCAAATGCTAGCTATGTGTAATGCAGAAATAAAAGGCTTCTCACTGGCTCCTCAAAAACAAATAGATTTATATAATCAAATAGATGGAGATCGTTTATGTGATTCAATCATTCATGATTTACGAGATGCTGAATTCTTAAAAAAAGAAATACTAGATTTTCAACCAGATTATATTTTTCACCTAGCTGCTCAGCCT
>CANGUS010000077.1 GCA_947457085.1 Bacteroidota bacterium | reverse complement strand
TTAAATGAGAACCAGTATGATCATAACCAATTATTTTTTCTTTTTTCGCTAATTCTAAATAAACATCTACCATTGAAAACTTACCTTCTTGTTTCATTAATTTAAAAATAGTAGGATTGATGATATGTATTCCACTAAAAGCAAATTCAGTATAGTTCATTTCTTTTTGACTGATTTTTTCTTCGTTTGTGTTTTTATTTCTCCACCCACACAATTCATTTTTTTCATTAAATAAAAAACATCTTGAACTTTCACGTTTGCTAACTCCTAATGTGGCTATTGGATTATTTTCTTTATGAGATAAAATCATTTTACCTAAATCCAAATCAGTTAAAATATCAACATTCATCAACACAAATGGATTACTGTCTTCCAATAAGTAGGATGCCTTTTTTAGGCCTCCACCTGTTTCTAAAACCACATCCGTTTCATCTGAAATTAAAATATTTGGAATTTTATTTTCTTGAATAAAATCAATAATCTGATTTGCAAAATGATGTACATTGATAATAATTTCATCAATACCAAAACTTCGTAAATAGTCAATATTGCGCAATAAAATAGGTTTGTTGTTCACTTCAGCTAATGCTTTAGGATGACTGTCTGTGAAGGGTTTTAAACGAGTGCCTAATCCGGCAGCTAATATCATTGCTTTCATTTCGAGCTTATTTTTTTCCGTGTAAACTTTTCACTTTTACGGTTTCAATTCTTGTGTCAGAAACGTGTAACATTACAAATTCATAATTACCTACAATAATTCGCTCCTTTTGTTTTGGAATTGATTCGTGATTTTCTATAATAAAACCTGATAAAGTTTCTGCATCCTCAACAGGCAAATCAAAATGATATTTTTCATTTAAATAATCTATTTCTAAGCGGCCAGAAAAAATGTATTCATTTGATGACAATTGTTTTTCAATATATTCTTCTTCGTCATATTCATCATGAATTTCTCCAAAAATTTCTTCTAATATATCTTCCATGGTTACGATGCCGGCCGTTCCTCCAAATTCATCAACAACCCAAGCAATACTTTTTCTTTCTTTTGTAAATTGATTTAATAAATCTACTGTAATCATTGTCTCTGGCACCATAGGAATGCTGTGCATAACAGACTTAATATCTTTTGGTTTTTTTAATGCATCAATGCTGTGCAAGTAACCAACTACATTGTCAATATTATCTTCGTATACAATTAATTTAGAGCGTTTTGTTTCAATGAAAATATTTTTTACTTCTTCAACAGAAGTGTTAATTGGTACGGCTTCTATTTCATTTCTTGGAACCAAACATTCTCTAATTTTCACCTTTGAAAGTGATAGTGCATTTTCAAATAATTCAGAATTACTATCATCTTCATTATCGATATCATGACCGGTGCGCATTTGTTTCACAAAATGCTCTAAATCAACACGACTAAAAATTGTTTTTTCTTCATTTATTCGAACTCCAAATAAGTACCTCAAAATAAATTCAGAAATACGAACAAACAATTGTGCAATTGGATATAATAAATAATAAAAAAACTGAATAGGCAATGTTAAAAAGGAAAGGATAGATTCTGGTTTCGAACGAAATATAGCTTTGGGTATAAACTCAGCTAAAAATAAAACCACAATAGTGGCAATTATTGTATCTAAAAACAGACGCAAATATTCATTATGAGGCAATCCAACCGCATTAAACATTACATCGGTTAATTCCGTCATCAACAAACCATAAACTACCAAGCAAATATTAATGCCTACTAAACTTGTACCAATAAACGTAGCAGGATTTTCCATGAATTTAGAAAGCACCTTGCCTGCATAAGAACCTTGTTTTCTTTTTAATTCAATGTTTAATTTATTAGTGGAAACAAATGCAATTTCAACACCCGAAAAAAACCCAATTAGTATTAGTGTAATGATAATATATAATATCGTAGATAACATAATGTAAATGTTGGTATAAAAATAAAAACTATTTTTGAATAAATGAAGTGATCAATTGTTGGGTTTGCTCACAAGCCAAATCTAAGTTGTCATTAACAATGATATGATCAAAATGATTGGCAAAACTTAATTCTTCTGTAGCTTTAGAAATTCTTTCTTTTAAAGACTCTTCGGTTTCTGTGCCTCTTTTTCGCAATCTATTTTCTAACTCTTCAATGGATGGTGCTTTGATAAAGATAGTCAATGCATTTTCTTGATAGTATTTTTTTAATCGCATTGCTCCTTGTACATCAATATCCACTAAAGGGTATTTTTCTTGATTCCAAATAGACAGTAGTTCTGATTTCAAGGTGCCATAATATTTCCCAGGATAAACCATTTCATATTCGGCAAATGCTTCTTCTCTAATTTTCATTTCAAAATCTTGAGCAGAAATAAAATGATAATTGACACCATTAACCTCACCTAGACGTGGCAATCGTGTGCAAGCACTTACACTAAATTTTAAATTTGAAAAATGCTTTAATAAAAAATTGACAATGGTAGATTTTCCTGAACCAGAAGGAGCAGTAATAATTATTAATTTGTGCGAATCGTCTGCATCCATTTATTTACTCATTAATTTTTCTAAGTCTTTTACACAATCTTCGGCACGATTATATTTCCCAATAACCACTCCATTCGCATCAATTAAAAATGCTTGAGGTACAAACATTACCCCATAAATAGCGGCTGCTTTGCTTTGCCAACCGCCTAAATCACTCATGTGAAAAGGCCAAATTAAACCATCTTTTTCGATTGCTTGCATCCAAGGTTCTTTTGTTTTATCCAAAGAAACACTTACGATTGTGAAACCTTTTTTAGCTTTTTTATATTTTTTTGTACTGTATTTTTTATAAAATTTTACTAAATCTGGATTGGCCATTCTGCATGGACCACACCAACTAGCCCAAAAATCTAAAAGGATCACTCGTTTGTTATTAATTTCTGTTAATTTCAATGTTTCCCCTTTTGGATTTGGAAATTCTAACTCTGGAGCTGGCTGTCCAACTTCTATTTTTGTATTTTCATATTGAGCATTTGCAAATGAAAAACTTAACAATGCCGCAAGAAATAAGATTATTTTTTTCATAAAATAGTATTCATATTGAACATCAAATATAAGTATTTTGCTATAAAGACACTTAAAATGATTTGTTATAACAAAATAATGGATAATGGGTATCTTTACTAGTATGGAAAATATTCCGAAATTAACTGAAATAGATTTAAAACCTTGGTTTGATAAACCAAAATTAATATTGGATTGTGCAGCACAAACTCAAAAAGACTTGGCTCAATATGGAATTGAATTTAGTTTTTCCGGAAATGTAGAAACAATTTATGAGGAATTATTTTCACAAATTCAACCACAAATTGAAGCACTGTTAAAAAAGGGAATCTCATTAATGGAAATACTTTACAGAGTGGATGTAGATGAAGCTAAAGTAAAAACAATTTCTCGTGATAATGAACTATTGAGTGCTTCTATTACTAGGCTTATTTTGTGGAGAGAACTTCAAAAAGTAGTAACTAGATTTTTATTGAGTCAATAACATATTATTTTATTATCATGAAGGTAAATGAATCTCAGCAGCATGCAACACTTCTCTGCTAGCACCAATTTTATTAACCACACATATTACATGACAATTTTTACTATCTACTATCGTTTTTGGTAATCTGATATTATAAAATTTTCGCTGTAAAACAGTTCCTTTTGTGATAGATGGAACATCTGCAAGGAAAGGAGTTCCTGCTAATGGTGTAATTATTTTTCTTAAAATATGATTGTGAATGTAGTTTTCAATTTCTCCAGTATTAGAGTCTTGTAAATCTTCTACATCATCTTCTATTAAAAATAAAGAAATAGCTAAAGGCTCAAAATAGTTTTCAGTAAAAACTATTTTAGTATTGATGGTATAAGTGGTTGTATCTTTTTGGGCTGTCAAATCTATATTAACAGGAGTTGATTTGTTTATCAATGATTGAATAACACCTGACCATTCTTCTCTGTTATAAAAAAAAGCATTACCGGTATTGGCTTGATTATTGGTAGAACTAATTCTATTAATAGCAGCTGCAGGCTTGGAAGGATCCCCATTACCTAAAAACATTACTAAATCAAATGCATCTTGACTATTAAAATCATATTTTGAAGGCGGTTCAAACTGATTTAAAAATGGAGAATATACAGCCGTGGAGAGGATTCGATTTGGGTTTGCATTTTTTAAATTCTTTAATTCTGTAGCACCGGCAGGACAGTTTACACAATGCACACCAGTAGCTTCTTCTATAAAAATTACACTGGCTTGAGGCGTTGGTAAATTGCTAATTGTATAAGTGCTATCTGTAAAAGCGACGGTTTCTCCTAAAACTAAGCCTGCTGGAGTTTGTTCTTTCACACAAGCAATGCCCAACATTGAAATTGTAGTGATTACTAAAAATATATTTTTCATTATACTATAAATTTAAAAAGTTGAAATAATTCCTAATTTAAAACCACTGAAAGCAGGCTCATATCTACAAACACCTCCTGTGCAGTTAATTCCATCTACTTGTTTTACATATTGTGCAGTAAAACGATGAGGCCCTACAGAGCGTGCTAAAAATACATTTGGATAATGAAGTGCTTTTTTTACATGCACTTTATTAGGAGCAATATTATACATATCCGATAAGGCAAAGCTCCATTTAGGGGCAATATTAAATTCTAATAATGCAAAAGCCCATGAACCATAATCTTGTTTAGTATGCATGTATTGTAGCTCAGTACGCAATGATTTCTTGTTGTTAATTTTATAAATAATTTCTACAAAAGGAGTTAAGGCATTTACATCAGGATATAATTCTTTACTCACTTTTTGTTGATACACAAATTGATTGTATAACATATACTGTGCTCCAAAATGAAATATAAAATTTTTCAAACTTCTAATTTCTGCTTCTGCAAAAAATTCTCTAAATAAGGTGGCGCCGGTATCTAACGAATTTATTTTGGTATAAGACATACTAAAAGTCATGTTTTCATTGGGTGTATACAGTCCATTTAAAGTACCACCTACTTCTGAAAACTGAGATGGAGGAGTATAACGAGCTATTAAACGTTGAGGTCTTATTTGGGCTATAATGGGTTGCCAATTATACATTCCTTGCAATAATATTTCTTTGGGTGAAGTTCTTAATTCAAAATTTTCAGTTCTTTTAAAAGAAGCATTTAAGCCCCATTTTGCTTTTGCATAACCTAAAGTAGTATACACTACATTGCCTTTTAAATTTTTTAATTTATTTCCGTAAGGAGTTGCTTCTTTCGACTTTAATGCGCCTTCTACATACCAGCTGAAATCACCAACATTTAAAGTGTTATAAAAAGTTGTGGCAAAATTATTATAAGTTGGTGTATATCGTTCAGCCAATGGATAAGTATTAATAGAAGTAACCACATAATCCATGCTGGCTTGATCCATGGTTCTATTTACGATTCCAATACCGGGAGTTACATGTGCTTTTTTTCCTAAATCAAAATCACCTTCTAGATTTGTTCCTTTTATCACAGGGTTAAATCGTTCAAATAAATTTTTTGTTTGTCCTGTAAACCCCTTTACAGTAAAGTTATTATTGATTTTATATTTTACATGCAATCCAAAAAGCGCATTATCGATCAATAAACCCCTGTCTTCATAGGCTCTAAAAATAATTCCACTACCAATTTGATCATAAATATGTCCAGCAGTAATGGTCATATTTTTATATTCTTTACTTAAACTAAACATTCCAATACCAGCAGCTGTTAATGCAGACGTTGGTTTTTGAAGATTAGAATTATTAAACCCATCAAAACGAACCGTTCCTGTAAATCCATTTCCACTGTAACGCAATCCTAGCCAACCTTCACCGCCACTTAAAAGATTATCATATAAAGGATTTCCTGAAGCTTTAATGTTGGTGTCTCGTTGAAAAAAATTCATCGACATCATTAAATCACCCGATAAATTTCCTTGTTGTGCAAATGTGTTTATTGATGACAACAAAACACTTATAAGTAGTAGTTTCTTCATTTAGTATTTTAAAAGTAACACAAATGTAATTGTTCTTATCGAAAATAGTTATGAATGCGTTTATCAATATCTATTTGTAGATTAATGAACGAGTATAAATCGTCCGTTTGAATAGTAATAAATTTTATCTTCAATATTCAATCGTTTTTTAAAAAATAAAGTATAACCACCCCATTCATCTTTTTCTAATCGATAATATTCATTTTCATAATTCGTCAAACCAATGCTTTCGCTCATCCACCAAGTACCATTTGTTTTTGTTTTCACAAAAAGTATGGTGTCATTGATTCTATTTACTTCAAAACTATCTTTTTCAGAAACCGAGCTATAAGAAGCAACTTGAACAATTTTTTTTGATATATCCATTCCATATTCTGCTTCTATTGAAATAGGCAATCTTGACTTAGATCTAAATTCATAAACATCAGCACAATAATTAGGGACGTTTAGCAAAAACAATTTACCTCCTTTAACTTCCGGAAATTTTTGAATATAATTATAATAGAGCTTAGCGCTTGTTCGTCTTGCTTTTACCGTAGGGAAAATAAAATAAACAAATGCGGCTATATATAGTAACACAATTGGTATTCGTATAATGGGTTTAAAATAAAACAATACAAAAACGAATGCTTGTAAAAAAAATACACTTCCGAAATAAAGATATCTGTCATTTTCAATTCTAAACAAATACATAAAATAACTTTCTAAAAAAGGATAGAGTAACAGAATTCCTGAAATAATAAAAAAGAAAAGCAACCACATTTTTGATTTGTCTTTTTTGAAAATAAACAAAGAAATTGTCAAGAAAATAGTTCCTAAAATGATGCTTGTTTTTTTCCAATGTGTACAAAATTGATAAACAATTTCTCGCGTTTTATATTCGGAAAAATGAACAAAAGAAAACAATTTTATAGTTTGTTGAGCCAATGTAGTAGTGAGTTTGGCTACATTTAAAGAATGTGGCTCATCATATCTATTGGGGATCCAATGACCATATAATGAATGATAAAAAAATAGATAAATACCAATAAAGAATATTTGCAGCATGGCAATTTTCAATAAATAAGGAATTGCTTGTGATTTATTGCTTTGTTGAACTAAAATGATCAAAAACAATAGAAAGAAAATGACAGGAAAGAAAAAAGAAATTTCTAAAGTCAATAAAGAAAAAATCAATAACGAATGAAAAATTGCGATTGATTTTATACTGGCTCCCTTATTCATAAAATCACAAATCCAGTGAATTCCATAGAGCAATACAAAAAGGGTGAGCGAATAATGAGACGTAGCAGCCCAGATAATATTCTCAGATTGATATGGTGAGACTAAAAACAAAATAGAACCTAGCAATGCAATCCATAATCCATTTTGTAAAGCAAAAGCTGTATACAACTTTTGAAATGCCTTAAAAATAAACGTAGTATTTAAAGCGTGTAAAAAACTAAAAACGATAAACCACCCCAATGGGTTGGTACCAAATAAAAAGTATAAAATAGCCAAAAAACCAAAGTAGCCATAGTAAAAGCTTTTCATGCCATAGGAGTACAAATATCCGCTGAAACCCCATTTTTTAAATTCCCACAATCCCGAAATTCCATCATCAATTAACATGGCTTTATAGCCAGGAAAGTAAATTGCAAATACAAAGATCCAACTTACTATAAAAAGGAAAATTGGAAAATTTTTAGACAATAAAAAACGTTCGATGAATTTCATTGACGCTAATATACTATTTATTTTTATTGACTATATTCCAATTGAAATAGAAGGAAAATTATTCTGAAGAAAATTTAAATTTAAGGTTTTTAAAACTATCTCAAAC
>CANGUS010000076.1 GCA_947457085.1 Bacteroidota bacterium | reverse complement strand
GGAAAATGTGTGTATAAAGACAACAAAAAATATTTTAATTCATTTACATCTTCGGCATTAAATAATATGGCAAAAGGAGAATATATTTTATTATTAACCACAGCTGAAAAAACATATTCTACGAAAATTATTAAAAACTAAATGAAAGATTTTAAAAAATATTACAGCATCCCAGTAGAACCAGAAATTTTATATGCCGCATTGGTCAATGCACACACCATAAAATTATGGAGCGGTGAAGATGCTATCATGATTGCTGAACCAAACACAGAATTTGAATTGTGGAATGGAAGCATTTGTGGTATGAATTTAGAATTTGAACCCAGTAAAAAAATTGTGCAAGAATGGTATTTTGGTGAACAAGAAGAGCCTTCTATCGTTACTATAAAACTACATGAAGACAAAAAGAATACATCCCTAGAAATCAGACATACCAACATCCCTAACGAAGCCTATGATGACATTTGCTTTGGATGGGACAATGCATACGTGGGGGCTTTATTGAGTTTTTATAATGAAGGATAATTTATCAATTACGATTTCATTATTATGAGAAAAAAGTTTATACCTCAAATCTCACTATCATTTATCTAAAATCTAAATGCCTACCATTGTTGTGGACTAAAAATATATTTTTCCCTCTTGGTTGAGTCTTCTACAATTTCTTTTAAAGATGCTTTAGAATTTAAATAAACGCAAACAAGTTGATAATTTTCATCTGAGAGTCCTGCTAATGGTGCCATTCGTTTCATCACATTTAACCAAGAATTTATATTTTTATTTTCTGGAATAAAAAGATTGTGACATCGAGCACAATTTGCAGTATATATGGCTTCGCCTTTAGTTATATTTTCATTGGTTTTAAAATTGCTTATCACTTTCAACTGACTTTCAACATTTTTGCTGCTAAACAACAACGTATCATTTTCAATTTGCTTAATAGGATGATTAAAAGCATTGGAAGAAGTTTTAGCAACAAATAAGATGATTGTAAAAATCATTATAAATGAAATAGGCTTTTTCATATTACAAGAATTAAATACGATTAAGCTTTGGCTTTTGAATTCAAATAAACACTTACCAACTTGTACTGTTGTTCACTTAATTTAGCCTCTTTTGACATCCTTTTCATTACTTTCATCCAACTGCCAATATTTCTGCTATCTGGTTGAAAAAATTCATGGCATTTACCACAATTAGCTTGATAGATTTGTCCTCCATCTGTTGTATTCTCTTCTGTTTCCATACTTCTTACAATATCCATTTGCTCTTCAATTGATTTACTTCCGAAAGGAATTTCTACATTTACTGTTTCAATATTTTTATTTTCAGTAGTAGTATTTTTTACTGTTTTAGGAGAGCAATTCGAAATTGTTAAAATGCCAACAAATGCGATTAGAGAATAAATAAATTTGTTCATGCTGTAATATTTTGATTATCAAATGTAATTTTTATTATCGAATATCAATGACTTTTAATTGAATTGAAGTGTTGCCATTCCATATATTTTCTTCAATATGATATAAGATTTCAAATGAGTGTCTTGATTTTATTACATCCATCTTTTCTGCCATGTTAAAGCCAATTCCGTTAATGGTTTTGCTGCCATTTTGATATACAACAAATCGTACGTGTTTTTCTTTTACAATAGTTGAAAAACCTTGATAGTCCATAACATGTTTAGTCATGAAAATAGGCTTCATATTCTCAGGACCATGTGGTGCAAATTGATTTAATATTTTTAAAAAATTTTCATTGATATCATTGAAATTAATTTCAGCATCGACTTCAATTTCTGGGAAAAACAACTCCTCTGGAACGGTGGCTTTTACTACTTCATCGAAACGCATTTTAAAAGATTCTAAATTTTCTTCTTTCATTGTTAAGCCTGCTGCAAAATAATGTCCCCCATAATTTTCTAAATAATCAGCACATTGATTGAGCCCTTCAAACATATTAAAGCCTTTGATAGAGCGAGCCGAACCGGTTATTTTCCCATTCGATAAAGTCAATACGATAGTGGGTTTATAATGGTGTTCAATAATTCTTGATGCCACAATTCCTACAATGCCTTTATGCCAATTTTCATGATATACAACCGTTGATTTTCTATTTTTAAACTCCTCTTTTTCAGCAATCATGTCCAAGGCTTCAAGGGTCGTCATTCTGTCAATATCTTTTCTATCATTATTGTCTTCTTGTAATACAGAAGCGAGTTCTTTTGCTTTTTCTACATTAGATTCAATAAATAATTCTACTGCTTTTTTAGCATCATCCATTCTACCAGCCGCATTTACTCGAGGCGCAATTATAAATACTAAATCAGTAATCGTAAACTCTTTTTCGAGTTTGCTGATAGTTTTTAGAGCTTGTAAAGGAACGCTTGGTTTTTGATTTGCTTTTTGCAAACCTAACACGCACAATGTTCTATTTTCACCGGTGATTGGTACTATGTCTGCTGCAATGGCGGTAGCGACTAAGTCTAAATGATAATTGACAATTTCTTGATCAATGTTATATTGAGCTGCATAAGCAGAAATAATTTTATAGCCAATACCACATCCACATAATTCTTTATAAGGATAAGGGCAATCAGGTTGTTTTGGATTTAAAATAGCAAAAGCATTGGGAAGAATTTCACCCGGCAAATGATGATCACTGATAATAGTATCAATATTATGTTGATTTGCATATTCTACTAAATCAACTGATTTTATGCCACAATCTAATGTAATAATTAATTTAAAATTATGTTCAATTGCATAATCTATTCCCTTTTGAGACACACCATAACCTTCCAAAAAACGATGAGGGATATAATATTCAATAATTGAATTTGATTTAATAATGGTTTTAAAAAATTGATACACAACAGCAACAGAAGTGGTTCCATCCACATCATAATCACCATATATTAAAATCTTTTCGTTATTGATAATGGCTTGATGAATTCGATCAATTGATTTTTGCATTCCTTTCATTAAAAAAGGATTGAGCAAATGTGTTTCGTCGGTTCTAAAAAAATCTTTTGCTTCTTGAAAATTCGAGACCCCTCTTGAAGCTAAAATTCTACATAAAACTGGATGAATTTTTAAAGATTCATATAATGATTGAGCCCATTCAGGATTAGCCTCTTTTATCGTCCAGCGTTTTTGTATCATGTGCAGTTAAAGAAAAATAGGCTACAATATACCATTTATTTTTGATATAGTATGAATACTACCGATTAAACAAATTCATCATGATACCTGCACGATAATCAAATGTTTGATAATAACGTGCATTGGGATTTTGTGTTAAATCATAACAAACCATAACATATGAATATCCTATATTACTTATTTTCTGAACATATCCTATGCCAGCTAATACTGAAGAAATATTTAATCGATACTTATCTTCTGTAACTTTTCCGTTTGTCGGATTAACATCGTAATCTTTTACAACTTTTACATTATTCATTTCTGGTTCAAAATTTAACATGAAACGTTGTGCAATAATTTGTCTAGCAAATATGCTAAACGAATAACCTGGATATTTATACTTAAAAGTAGCATCAGTTACTTGATTGGTTGTAGTATTATAGTATTGAAAATCTTCTGCTTGTTGATAATAATTAAATCCAAAAGTAGTTCCAATATTAAAATTGTCTGTGAAACAATAGGCTATTGATGGAGTCACATTGATCGAAAACGCTCTAAATCCAGCGCCAAAACCTCCACCACCTCCTAGGAGCAATCGAGTTCTATCAAAAGCGGAGTCTTTCTTCTTTTTTTTCTTTTGAATAGAGTTGTAAAGACTAAAACTTTCGGATGGGTTTGCAATTACTTGTAATGTTGTAGTTAGTAGGAAGATTGCAAAAAACAACTTTTTCATATTTTATAATTTTTGTAAAGTTAATTGCTTTAAATAAAAATAGTTTTAAGAAGATGTGAATTTTTATTCATGTACATGCAACATCAATGTAGCCATCGCTAAGCCAATTCCTAGCAAAACTGCTGCTATTTTTTGTGTACTTAATTGATGATGCTTAGTGCCGCTCTCATATAATATAGTTGTGGAAATATGCAAGAAAGCTCCAATCACCACTGGGATAATATATATCAATATATTAGAAATGAAATAAAATTTTTGACCGTAATACATGGCCATCATACCAGAAATTGGAGAAACCATTGCAAAAAGAATAACATAAAACCACTTGTTATATTTAGTTGGAGAAATGAGCAACAATGCACTTAAGGTAATTGCTTCGGGAATTTTATGTGCAGCTACACCTAAAAAAATAGAAGGCATGGTGCCACTGCTTTGGTAATTAAAACCCAGTGGAATACCTTCCATAAATGCATGTACTGAAAGGCCAATAAAAATAGGTAAAATATTGTGCAAATGTCCAGGATGTTCATGTACATGTCCATGCTCAACCCCATGCGAAAATCGTTGTAAAATCAATTGAAAAAAGAAACCAACAATGATAAAAATTCCTGCTTTTTCACCTAGCTCATGAAATGTTTCAGGCATTAAATGAAGTAATGTTATCCCTAATAAAAAAGAACCCGAAAATGCTAATAATAAAGTAATCCACTCATTTTTAAATTGTTTAAATAAAAAAGGAATCACCCCTCCAATGATTGTGACAAAAAACAATAAAATTAAATATATCCAGATGCTCATAGCTGTTGCAAAAGTAGGTTTTTAAAAAGTAAAATCTTTAAATCGTTTGAGATAATAACTTGAATTCATTTTAGCAAGTGCAACACCCAAAATAGCCCCACACAATATATCAAAAGGGTAATGTACTGCCACATATAATTGTGCATAACAAACTAAGACAGCCCAAAATATAGCCAAAGGAGCAATCCATTTATTTTTATGTTTTAATGTTAAAATAATAAATGTGGATAGCCCAAAATGATTGGTTGCATGGCTTGATGGAAAACTAAATCCACTCCCACAATGAACAATTTCGCGTATAGTGAACGACAAGTAAGGTTCATTGCATGGTCTCAACCGATGAATAAACGGTTTAATGATTGATGCGCTAATAAAATCGCAATATATAAATGTGATAAAGAAAAATAAGCACCACAGCAAGCCTTCTTTTTTATGATTCAGCCACATATAAACCAATAGGAAAAGATATACGGGAGACCAAAAATATTGATTTCTGACAAAAGGCATCACCATATCAAATAAAGAATTTGCCCATTTTACATGAATGAGATTTAAAATTAATTCGTCTATATGTTGGATGAATTCTAGCATAGTCACAAAGTACAAATATAATGAAGTTAATTTTTTGGCTCCTATTTCGTAGAAGCGCAGCTAATTAATTTTTAAAATTTTTGTGAAAACTTAATGTAGCTTTTTGTTTTTATGGCAAAATTTATTTTTCAAAAATCAGAATCATTCTAGGCGATTCCATTTCATCATATTTTTCAAAATAATAATTACCAAATGTGTCTTTGTGTTTTAATCCTTCCTTTTCAAAAATAGCAATCATTTCAGCTAAGTGAAAACTGTTTACCGCCTCTTGAAAATGATATTTATTTTCTCCATCTATAATGTCAATTTTTTTTATTAATTGAGTTTCTGTAAAACTTCTGTTTATATTAAATGTGATATTATCAATGATTTGAGTTTCTGTTTGATTATTCTCGATATTTTTTCTGGCATATTGCAGATTTACAAAATCAATAATTAGAGTGCCTCCTTTTTTCAAACCAACAGCCATGCTTTTGGCAGCCAAATGGTTGTCATGCGCCGAATTGAAATAGCCGAAACTGGTAAACAAATTACATACTACATCAAAATAATTGACTCTGAAAACCGTTCGCATATCTTGTACAAAAAAATGCAAGTTATCCGTTTCGAATTGCTGAGCATGAAGTATGCTTTGTGGAGATAAATCAACACCGGTTACATCGAATCCAAATTTAGAAAATGCGATTGAATGCCTGCCTTTGCCACAGGCTAAATCGAGCAATCTGCTATTTGGATTAAATTGAAAATGTGTCACACAATTTTTTACAAATAAAATGGCTTCATCATCTGTTCTGTTTTTATATAAGGTGTGATAATAAGGCGAATCAAACCAATTTTTAAACCAATCTTTCATTATAAATTCTATTAATGGGTGTAATTTATCAAAATTATGCAAATGATTTGCGTAAATTTGTTCTCTAAAAATAAACGTTTTGGCATTAATAAAATCAATTTCAGGTATTAGAGGGACTATAGGAGGTAAAGCAGATGAAGGTTTAACTCCAATAGATGTAGTTAAATACACTGCGGCTTTTGGTAGTTGGGTTACTGAACAATCAAATATAAACAAAATTGTAGTAGGTCGTGATGGTCGAATGAGTGGTGAAATTGTTCGAAATTTAGTAGTCAGCACTTTACAATCATTGGGAATTGAAGTGGTTGACTTAGGATTAAGCACTACCCCAACGGTAGAAATGGCTGTAAAAATGGAAAATGCTGGCGGCGGAATTATCATTACTGCTAGCCACAATCCAAAAGAATGGAATGCATTGAAACTCTTAAATAAAGAGGGAGAATTTATTTCTGGAAAAGACGGAGAAGCTGTTTTATTAAAAGGAAATCAAGCTGATTTTATTTTTGCTGATATTAATAAACTAGGTCAAGTAGTAATCAATGAAAGCTACATGGATAAACACACGCAAGCTATTTTAAATCATCCATTGGTTGATGTAAATGCAATTGCTTCTAAAAATTTTAAAATCATTATAGATGCGATTAATAGCACTGGAGCGACATTTGTTCCCTATCTATTAGACAAATTAGGCGTAAAAAATATTGAAGTATTAAATGCTGAAGTAACAGGCAAATTTGCACACAATCCTGAACCTTTGCCAGAAAATTTAAATGAAATTGCGAATGAAGTTGTCAAACAAAAAGCTGATTTAGGTATTGTTGTTGACCCTGATGTAGACCGACTTTGTTTTGTATGTGAAGATGGTTCGTTCTTTGGAGAAGAATACACACTTGTTTCCATCGCTGATTATGTTTTAATGAATAACAAAGGAGGTAATACCGTTTCAAACATGTCAAGCACTCGTGCTTTAAAAGACATTACTATTAAACATGGTGGAGAATACTTTGCCAGCGCAGTTGGTGAAGTCAATGTGGTGAATAGAATGAAAGAAAAAAAGGCAGTGATTGGTGGCGAAGGCAATGGAGGAGTGATTGTTCCAGAATTACATTATGGACGTGATTCATTGATTGGAATTGCACTATTTTTAACTCATCTAGCAAAGTATGGCAAGCCAGTATCTGATTTACGTAGGACCTACCCAAACTATTATATGTCTAAAAATAAAATAGAGTTGACGGAAGGCATCGACATCAAATACATTTTTGCAGGCATACAAGAAAAATATAAAAATCAACCAATCAACACTGAAGATGGTTTAAAAATTGATTTTGACAATGAGTGGGTTCATTTAAGAACTTCAAACACAGAACCAATCATTCGTATATACACTGAAAGCACCTCAGAAACAACAGCCAATAATATTGCTAAAAAAATCATGATGGACATCAGTGAATTGATGAAGGAAATGCATTAACAGAATAAAAAAAACATTTTTACCATACAATTCAAATAAAAAAGTTGCATTTCTCTTTTTTGAATGCTAATTTTAAACTTTAGAAAAAAGCAAATTATGCTAAAGAAATTATTATTATTGAGTTTATGCTGCGGCTTTATCCTTTCGAGTGAAGCGCAAAACATGCGACGAATTTTGAAAAAAAGAACTGCAGAAGCTTGTGTAAACGGAAGTGTTGGATATTATGGCAATCCGCATTGGTCTGCAGGTGCAAACATTCATTATTTACATGGTATTGG
>CANGUS010000075.1 GCA_947457085.1 Bacteroidota bacterium | reverse complement strand
CCTCCACGTATAGCAAATTGACCTGGTTCGAACACAAAATCTACTTTGCTAAATCCCATATCTACCAAAAACTCAAACAAGAAATTAGTATCTAATTTTTGGCTTTGTTTGATATAAATCGTGTTTTTAGAAAAAGTAGTTGAATTAATTACTTTCTCGACCAAAGCTTCTGGATAGGTGATGAGCACTTTCCGTTTAGGATGGTCTACATTAAATTTCATTATTGTTTCTGCACGAAGCATTACATGGCTGCTATTGAGTTCACCCACAGTTCCCGATTTTTTATAGGAATCTGGAAACAAACAAACGTCTAATGCATTGCTAATCGTCTCAAAATCGTTGTGAAAATAAGCAGCACTTTCTTTGTCATCTAATATGAAAACATGATTAAAATCGAGTTGCTTGAAAACACTGGTTGCTACAAAAGAAAAAGAAGAAGCTAAACTATTTTTTAGAGAAATAATTTTGGGTTGAGGCAATATGATTTCATCTGTCAATATTTTCAGACAGGTATGCTGTGCGTATAAATCCTGCAGATATTGCAAATTCATAAAGAGTTGCGAAGGTAGTTATAAATTGATGATTGTATATTAACCATCATCTAATTATTTATACCGATATTTTATTTTAGATAAATAATAAAAAGATTAAATTTTTTATTTCAATTTATCTTTAAATACTTTTTTGAATTTTTCTAATTTAGGAGCAATTACAAATAGACAATATCCTTGAGTAGTATTTTGATTGTAATAATTTTGGTGATATTCCTCTCCAGGGTAAAATGTAGTTAAAGCAGAAATTTCTGTAACAACTGGGTTGTCATAAACTTTTTCTTCATTTAATTTTTTCTTATAATCTTCCGCAATTTTTTTTTGTTCCTCATTTCTATAAAAAATAACGGAACGATATTGAGTGCCTACGTCATTACCTTGCCTGTTAAGTTGAGTAGGGTCGTGCGCTTGCCAAAATGCCGCTAACATTTCATCTAATGAAATTATGGAATTGTCAAAAGTTACTTGAATAACTTCTGCATGACCAGTCAATCCTGTGCAAACTTCTTTGTAAGTCGGATTTTTGGTAACACCACCAGCATATCCAGATATTACTGAAATGACTCCATTTAATTGTTGTAGTTGAGCTTCTACGCACCAAAAACAACCACCACCAATTGTTAATGTATCTATCATTTTATTTGTTGAATTATTTGTTGTACTCATTTTTTTGAAAATCGTATCGTTTTGTAAAGTAGCTTCATAGTTTCCACAACTTGAAAGTGAAAATAACAATGAAAGAATTAGTAATATATGTTGTTTCATTTTGGAAGTTTAGATTTTTTAGACTGAAAAATATATATCCAATTGATTATTTTTTTTCGAAATCTAAAATAACTGAGTTAATGCAATAACGTTTATAAGTTGGTGCAGGACCATCATCAAATATATGACCCAAATGCGCATCGCATCTGCCACACATCACTTCTACACGTTGCATTCCATGCGAGTTGTCATCAGCATATTTTACACTTAGTGGATTAATGGGTTCAAAAAAACTAGGCCAACCACAGCTACTTTCAAATTTGCCATCCGAATGAAATAATGCATTGCCACAGGCTTTGCATCGATACAAGCCTTGTTCTTGATGGTTCCAAAATTTGCCAGAAAAAGCATATTCAGTTCCTTTTGCACGAGCAATGTGATAGGTTTCAGCATCTAATGTTTTTTTCCATTCCTCATTGGAAATAGCCAGTTTTGTGGTATCGGTTTTTGAATAATATTTATTGTCCATTTTCTTTTTTTGAGCATTCGTGCAGTTTGTAAATAGTAGTGTTGTCAAAATTATGCACGAAAAATTCAGTAATAATTTCATACTTTAAAGTTATTACTAATAATTTTAAAGAGCCCTGAAATGACTCATTTATTCTATCAATAGATTTTATAGAATATATGAAAAAATAAAAAAACTAATAAGCTAATAGATCACCGATAGCTGTTGCTACCTTATCTGCATTGGGTAACATAGCTTGCTCAAGAATCACATTCATTGGCACAGCAGGCAAATTTAATGCTCCTATAGTTTTTACTGGTGCATCCAAATGATAAAAACATTCTTGTTGAATTCTACATGCGACTGCTTCAGCAAAAGAATTTCTTAATTGTTCTTCTGTTAATACAATACATTTACCATGTCGTTTCACTGTATCAAAAATCAAAGTTTCATCTAATGGGAAAATGGTTCTGATATCAATTACTTCAACAGAATTTGGAAACTGTTGTGCCGCATTTTTTGCCCAATGTACACCCATTCCGTATGTAATAATGCAAAGACTTTCACCATTTTCAATGTTTTCTTCACTTGCTTGCAAAACACTTAATCCTTTCCCTAATGGTAAGATATAATCTTTGTCTGGCTCAATTGTTTTAGCATCTTCCGTACCAGGCACCTTACTCCAATATAGGCCTTTGTGTTCTAACATTACTACAGGATTTGGGTCGTGATATGCTGCTTTTAGTAATCCTTTTAAATCAGCTGCATTGCTAGGGTAACAAACTTTAATTCCTTTAATATTAGCTAAAATGCTTTCCACACTGCCGCTGTGATAAGGTCCACCTCCACCATAAGCACCAATTGGCACACGGAGTACCATACCCACTGGAAATTTGCCACAACTCAAATAACAAGATTTTGAAATTTCTGTCACCAATTGATTGATTCCGGGATATATATAATCTGCAAATTGAACCTCTACAAATGGCTTTAAACCCACTGCACTTAATCCAATGGTACTTCCAATAATGTAGGCCTCTTGTATGGCTGTGTTAAATACTCTGTCGTCACCAAATTTATCAGCCAATGTTGCCGCTTCTCTGAATACACCACCTAGTCTCTTACCAACATCCTGACCATAAAATAGACATTCAGGATATTCTCTCATTAATTCTTCAACAGCATGCAATGCGGCGTCTACCATCATCACTTTTTCTCCACCTGCGGGGGCACGAACTCCTTTTTCTTCTTTAATTGGTGTATCTACAAAAACATAATCCGAAACCGTTAATGGATTTGGTTCTGATGCATTTACGGCTTCTTGAAATTCACGCTCAATGAAAGATTTTTCTTCATCTTCAATTGCTTTTAGGTCTTCGGTTGAAATCCCTTTTTTTATTAATACTTGATATAATTTTGTAATTGGGTTATTTTTTTCATGCTTGGCTAAATCATCTTCATTTCTATACCACTCCTTACGAACACCACTTGTATGATGCCCTAATAAAGGAACTGTTGCATGAACTAATATCGGTTTTCTGTTTTCTCGAACATAGTGAATGGCATTTTCAATACAAGTATAGCTTTGTTCAAAATCAGAACCATCTACTTGCATTCGTTCTATTCCTTTGAAACCTGTTATATATTCATATGCATTATTTGTTCGTGCTTCATCACTGCTTACACTGATGCCCCAATCATTGTCTTCTACTAAATAAATAATAGGCAATTGTTTTAAGGCAGCAAATGAAAACGCTTCACTCACTTCTCCTTCTGTAATACTTCCATCTCCAAAACAACAAACTACTACAGGTTTGTCAGCATTGTTTTCGAAATTAAATTCTTCTGACCCCTGATCTTTTAAATTAGCCATTTTCTCAAGATACTGTATGCCTTGTGCAATCCCCGTTGTAGGAATTGCTTGCATGCCAGTTGCACTGCTTTGATGAATAATTTTCGGATAGTTTTCTCTTCTGCTGTTGGGATGATTATAATATTCTCTGCCTCCCGTAAACGGATCTTCTGCTTTTGCTAATAGTTGTAACATCATTTCATAAGGCCTCCATCCCATACCTAGCATTAAACTTTCGTCACGATAGTATGGACTAACCCAATCACATGATTTTAGTTGAAATCCAAGTGCTAATTGAATGGCTTCATGTCCTTTCGAAGTACTGTGTACATATTTGCAAATAGATCTATTTTCTTCATAAATATCAGCCATCGCTTTGGCTGTCATCATGGTTCTATATGCTCTTAATAAAATTTTCTTATCCATTTTGTAAAACTTGGTAAAGATACTTTCTCGTTTTGATAATAAAATATTTTCTCCTTATTTGTATTCAATAAAAAAAGAGTGGAATTTCTCCACTCTTTTTTAAAATTTTATATTCTGTTTGTAATTTATTACTCAATGATTAATTTTCTAACATATTTACCTTTTTCAGCATTTATTTGAATAAAATAGGTTCCTTTAGCAAAATTACCTAAGTCTATTTCTGTTACAAAATTTCCATTAATTTGACTGTATTGTTTTTCTAATAATGTAGCTCCTGTTAAAGAAAGAATTGAAATTTTAGCATCTGTATTTTCAATAGTTTTAAATCCTACAAATACTTTGTTTGTAGCAGGATTTGGAAAAACACCAATTTCTTGAATGAAATTATAGTTGTCAATACTATTTGGATTTAAAGGTTTCAATTTAAATTTAACTAGATAGTCTTCTGTTTCACCAGATATATACGTACCAACACCATTATCAGATGCGGCATTGTTATTCGTGTTATTATTTAAAATTACTCGCAAACCAGTTCCTACATTCAATGCAGGGTTTGCTGGGGTCTTAATTTGTGAAAGTAAGTAAAAATTATTTACATCTGCTAAGCCAGAAAATACTCTTTCGGCAGGGATGTCATATTGTTGATTATTATTATAATCTATGAAGATAGTAACTTTCGCATCGGCATGATTTAAACTTCTCATGATGTGGTATACAGCCATTTTGTATGTACTGTCTGTATATAATTCCATAGCACCAGCACTTGTATAATCACTTCTTTTTTTAACTGATAAAGGATTGTTTAAATGTGGTCCACCTGTTACAAATGCATAAATGTTATTATTTGTAGAATAATCTTTTATCATAAAAGCCCCTATGTCACTAGAATCTAAAATTCCTCCAATAGCTTGACTATTACCATAGCATGCAAATGGCGGACTCATAGTAACAGTTACCGCATTGGAATATCCATTAGAAGTGCCATTACAAGTGGTTCTAAACCTGAACCAAGTATTTGAATTGACCACATAGGTCAGTGTATCAAAAACGGCTCCTGGAATATCATTGTAGTTGACTCCATCAGTAGAAACTTGCCAGTTAAAAGTTAATCCAGCAAAGATTAAGTCATGTGTAGTGTCGGTTAAAAATACAGAGTAACCAGGACAAGTTATAGGTTCATCAACAATAGCAGTTCCTGCATTTGGAGGCGTTTTACATGGAGCTAAAGAAATATCTACTAAGTAATCTTCTGTTTCACCATTCATGTAAGGACCACAAGGACTTAAATTAGAAGAGGTCACTACTCCAAAGGAATCTAGATAAACAACCCTCATACCTGTAATGCCAATTTGTGCGTTAGAAGGCACAGTAAAGCTACTTAACATTTGGTTACTAGGTGCATTTACAACCCCTCCAGCTGCTAATTCCAGTATAGGATCAAAACTACCATCTCTATTGAAATCTATATAGATATTTGAATACCCATTATCAAAAAATGCATCTTGTGAAAATGCAGTCACTGATATATCATACGTAGAATCTCTATATATTTTAGTTGGGCTTAAAGTATAAAACGGAGTGTAGAATTGAAGTGAACTTGGATTGGAAAGTAATGGAGTAGCAATTCCATTGTTTAATATGGTTGCATTTTGTGCATTTTTAATTGTTACATTCCCAATATTTTGTAATGTAGTTAAGGCGGTTGATTGAGAGTTGCAATAACATAAAAAGAAGGAACCAAAATCTACAAAAAATGGTGCTGTTGTATCCGTTAAATTACTCGTAAAACATGTAACTATGCATCTAAAATAAGTAGGTGTAGTTATTTGGGTAGTTACCATTGGAGAACCTGTAATATTTACTAGATTCCAAGGGCCTGCCAATGAAGTTGCACTTTCCCATGTATAGGTCAAACTGCCTGCTAATGAACTTCCTGATAAGGTTAAATTAAATGGCACATTAGGACAAGCTGTGATGCTATCTATTACACCAGCTACAGGAGTTCCAGCACAATCAGGAACAACAGAAATGTTATCTATTCCAATATCGGATCCGCTAAACCAACCCCCAAAGTCACCAAAAGCTTTAAATCGAATAACAGAATTAGGGGAATTTGAATTTAAGAAAACTGAAAAATTTTGCCATGTTAGCGAATTATTGAAGATTCCTTGAGAAGTAAATGTAAGTCCGCCATCTTGTGATAATAAAATTTCAAGATAATCAGTTCCTCCATTCGTATTGTTATTGATATAGTCAAAAAATAAAGTTTTATTTCCTAGTTGTTGACTCATATCTAGGTATAAATCTAAATTGCCATTAGATGATGTATTTGAAGAATGGAATCTAGCAGAATGTTGTCCTAGCGTACTTCCAGGTACATAATTTGCTTGTGAAATATTGGTCCAAGCAGCACTTGCACCTTGATCGTTCCTTCTCCATGAATTATTTCCTGTAGATGGGGAACTGCTGTAATATAGAGTAGATGTTGCTTTAGGAACATCATTGGTATTGCAATAATTATCCCAAATTTCAAAATTTTCTAAAAATGGAATAGTAGCATATGAGGGACCGGTAATAATAACTGAAGATACCGATGAAGTATCAGACAATCCACTACCATTGCATGTAAAAATTACACGATATTGGATAGAATTTGATAAGGTAGGCGTTTGGTAAAAAGGAGATGTTGCTCCATTTCCTCCAATTGCATTTGACCAAGTTGCTCCACCATTGGTAGATTGCTGCCATTGGTAACTCATATTGCCTTGATAGGTTGCTCCTACAGTACCAATATTTAATGTTTGACCCGCACATAAACTAGCCGTAGCAGGCGTTGCTGATCCTGCATTTGGAGTTCCAGTACATGGAGTTGCTGCTATTACATTCATAATATAATCTTCACATTCTCCATACGTAAACGTGGTACCACAATAATCTGTAATAGCAGGAATAGTATTGTATCTGCACAACACCCTCATTCTGGTAGGACCAGGAATGGCCCACATTGGAACTGTAATTGTTCCAGTTTGTGCTGTTGTACCTGTGGATGCTGATACAAAAACATCTTCACCAGGATCTGCAAAGTCTAAATCTTGATTCCAATCTATCCAAATTCTAAACCCTTGTGCGAATAGAGTAGTAGCGGTAGTGCTAGATTGAACACTAAAATTAAATTGAAGTCCTTGAATTTGAGCAACAGCCATCCCACTATTAAAAATATAATTATTTGGAGATGAACCATTACAGCCACTGAGATTATTAGTTATATTTGATACCCCCCCAGTGGTTGAAAAATTTTCAATATAATCATCTGAAGAACACGCAACTGAATAGGTAGGTAAACAATATTGCGCATTTATGCTTATTGATATGAAAGACAAAAAGATAAACGATAAAAATAATTTTTTAATCATTGTTTTGGGTATTAAAATGTTTATATAATAAAAATGTAAAAATTCAAATGTAAATATAATGAAAAAGCTCGATTGAATCAATCGAGCTTTTATTTATTTTTTTTAAGTATATAAGATTATTCTCCCACCACTTCAAATTCAATTTCAATAATGTTTGAATTACCGAAATCAATACTTGCTTTGTGCGTTCCAATTTCTTTTACTTCTTCTGAAATAGAAATACGTTTTCTGTCGATTTCATATCCTTTTTGTTCTTTAATTGCACGAGCAATTTGAATTGAGGTAACTGAACCGAAGATTTTTCCAGAAGTACCTGTTTTAGCACCAACTTTCACTGGAGAAGCTTTTAATACTTCCGTTACTTTATTAATTTCGCTTAATAGTGCAGCTTCTTTTTTAGCTTTTACTTTAGCTTTTTCGTCAGCTATTTTTAAGTTAGAAGGAGATGCTTCAATTGCAAAT
>CANGUS010000074.1 GCA_947457085.1 Bacteroidota bacterium | reverse complement strand
GATTCTGGTCAATGGAAAATTCCGCGTTTTTCTTTCGGTATATTGCCATTGCAAGGTAATGTTCCTTATACTTTAAACAGCGACTCGTTGTTTGTTAATGTAAATACAATTGCAGTGGATACAAGTAAGCCTTTTATGCCTATCATGGCAATTAGAGAAGCTAAAATGCCAATGAAAATAATTGTTTTGTATGTTGCTGGAATTTTTATTATTGTTGCTATTTTAGGATTTTTAGTTTGGTATTTTATAAAAAAATATCGTGAAAAAAATAATAAGCCAAAAGAAAAAATAAATGAAATAAAGCTATTGCCTCATGAAAAAGCAATGCAAAATTTAGTACAATTAGAATCTCAAAATTTGTGGCAAAACGGTCAAGAAAAAATATATCATACCTTGTTGACAGATACCATTAGAACCTACTTAGAAGAACAATTTAATATGGATGTTTTTGAAAAAACGTCGAGTGAATTGATGCAGCAAATTAAGAAACAAAAAGCATTGAGTAATTCCAGACAGGCAGTAAGAAGTATTTTTGAAACAGCTGATTTAGTGAAGTTTGCTAAAAACAAACCCTCTGAGGAAGAACATTTACAAAGTATGGAATTAGCAAGAGAAATTATTTTAGAATCATATAAGAAATATTCAAATAATTTAAAATCCCAAAATCCAAATTAATGAAAATGAAAAGTAAATTAATAAATGTAAACAAAAACCAATTCTCTCCTTTGGAGGGTTAGGGAGGCTATGAAATATTTAGACTTTAGACATATCACATTTGCGCATCCACAGTATTTTATTTTACTGTTGTTGATTCCTCTATTTATTTTCTGGTTGAGAAAAAATAAAAATAACAAACCTTCTTTTACAATTTCTACCTTAAAAGGTTTGCAATATAGTGCTACTTCAACTATTCAAAAATGGGCGCTCATTTTAGATGTACTTCGCATTTTGTCTATATTATTTTTAGTGATTGCATTAGCTCGACCTCAAAATAGTAATTTCAATGAAACAATCAATAGTGAAGGTTTAGACATTGTGTTGAGTATGGATATTTCGGGCAGTATGTTGGCAGAAGATTTTAAACCCAATAGAATTGAAGCAGCAAAAAAAGTGGCAAATGAATTTGTTTTAAACAGGCCAACAGATAGAATTGGATTAGTTATTTTTTCAGGTGAAAGCTTTACACAATGCCCATTAACCACTGACCAAAATATTTTAAGAGAACAATTGAATAATATTCGCAGTGGATTATTAGAAGATGGAACCGCTATTGGAATGGGCTTGGCTACAGCAGTTGAACGATTGAGAAACAGCAAAGCAAAATCTAAAATAATTATTTTGCTTACAGATGGAGTTAATAATGCAGGATTGATAGACCCAATTACTGCACTTGAAATTGCAAAGACATATAATATTAGAGTCTACACAATTGGAGTAGGAACTGAAGGTACTGCGCCTTATCCTGCACAAGATGCATTTGGAAATGTAGTGATGCAACAAATGCCTGTTCAAATTGATGAAGCGTTGATGCAAAAAATCTCGAAAGAAACAGGAGGTAAATATTATCGAGCAAAAGACAATAATTCGTTGAGCAAAGTTTATAAAGAAATTGATCAATTGGAAAAAACTAAAATTGAAATCAATAGTTTCAAACGCTATGCTGAATTGTTTCTTCCTTATGCATTGTTTGGATTAATGTGTTTGTTTTTAGAAATTTTGTTGCGATTTACGGTGTTTAGAAGGGTGGTATAAACAATTAAATCAACTTCCTCATTTTCTCTATGGCCTCCAACAATGTTTCATCTTTTTTAGCGAAACAAAAACGAATCAATTTATCATCTTTTCCATTGTGATAAAAAGCACTGACTGGAATAACAGCTACCCCAATTTCTTTAGTCAACCAAATGGCAAAATCTTTATCTCCCATGTCATTTATTTTTTCATAACTGGCCAATTGAAAATAACTACCTGGTGCTTTTTCATGAATCGTGAATGGCAAGTCTTTTAAATTTTCTAAAAATAAATCACGCTTTTTTTGAAAGAAAGTTGGCAACGATAAATATTCATTTTCGTTGGCTAAAATTTTTGCCAAAGCTACTTGCATAGGCGTGTTGCAAGTGAAACAAATGAATTGATGAATTTTTCGAAACTCCTTCATTAAATTTTCAGGGGCTACACAATAACCCATCTTCCAACCCGTAGTATGAAATACTTTTCCAAATGAAAAAGTTACAAAACTTCGTTTATATAAACTGGGATATTTTAACACAGATTCATGTTGTCTGCTATCTAATGTGATGTGTTCATACACTTCATCACTGATGATATAAATAGCCGTGTCTTTCGTTAATGAATCTAATTGCAACATGTCCGCTTTCGTCCATACATAACCTGTAGGATTATGAGGTGTGTTTATTACTATTGCTTTTGTTTTTTCATTGATATTTGATTTTACTCTTTCCCAATCCACACAATAGGTCGGATACAGTAATGGAATGCAAATTGCTTTTGCGCCATTGGTTTCAATGTTAGGAATATAACTATCATATGCGGGCTCTAATACGATCACTTCATCACCTGCTTCTAAAATGGTTGTCAGTGAAGTGTAGATAGAATAAGTACCTCCAGGTGTGATGGTGATTTCTGTATCAGGATTAATATTAGCTTGATATAATTTTTGAATTTTACTAGCCAAAGCATTTCTCAATTCAGGTAAGCCTATCATGGGAGCATATTGATTGAATCCGTCTTTCATGGCTTGTGTAACCGAATCCATCAACTCATTTGAAATGGGATAATCTGGAAAGCCTTGTGAAAGATTGATTGCATTATGCTCTTTGGCTAACGCACTCATTATACTAAAGATATTGGTGCCTATATTGGGAAGTTTGCTGTTCAAGTTTAGAAGTTTAATTTTTAACAAATATAAATATTACAAACTAAATAAATTCAAAGTGCTGACAACAGACAACTGACAACTTTTCTAAAGAAATTTATCTCCCTTATTTCTTTTTACTTCTGCAACATAATCTTTTATTTGTTGTTCTCTATTACGTTCACAAATCAATAAAACATCGTCAGTGTCTACTACTATAAAATTTTCTAATCCCTGCAACACAACCAATTTGCCGTCATTCGCTTTCACCATACATTGCGAAGCATCTATAATCATAACATCTTTACCATAAACTGCATTGCCTAAATAATCTTTCTCAGAATTGTCATACGCACTATTCCAAGTTCCTAAATCGCACCAGCCAAAATAGGAGGGAATCACATGTACATTTTTCGCTTTTTCCATGATGCCATAGTCAATAGAAATATTGGTACATTGAGGATAAACCCTTTCAATTGATTGATGTTCTTCCGGAGTGTTGTAGTTATCTACATTTGCAAAAACTTCATTCATTTCGGGTAAGTAAGTTTGCATTTCTTTGATAATTGTTTTGGCATTCCAAACAAAAATGCCAGCATTCCATAAAAAATCTCCACTGCGGATAAACGTTTCTGCCAATTCATGCGAAGGCTTTTCAGTGAACGTTTTTACTTCATAAAATCGGTCTTTGTTTTTTGAAGTTTCATATTGAATATAACCATAACCTGTATCAGGTCTAGTAGGTTTAATTCCCAAAGTAACCAACACATCATTTTTGCTAACAAAATCCAATGAGTCAATAATGTCTCGTTCAAATTTTCGCTCATCAAAAATTAAATGATCAGCAGGGCTCATAATGATATTCGCATCTGGATTTAAAGCAAATAATTTATGCGCAATATATGCAGCACAAGGTGCCGTATTTTTTCTTGAAGGCTCGCTTAAAATATTATTATCCAACAACTCAGGAAGTTGTTTTTTTAATGTAGGGATATACATTTCATTGGTAATAATAAAAATATTTTCTTTTGGGCATATATTTTTAAATCGCTCAAAAGTCCATTGAATCAATGATTTTCCGGTGCCTAATATATCTAAAAATTGTTTCGGGTAGTTGTTTCTACTTTCTGGCCAAAAACGACTACCGATTCCCCCAGCCATTATGGCTACGTAATTATTCTTTATGCTCATGTTGTTTTTCAGTAGTTTAAATTTTTTGATCAATTAATTTTATAAATAGCTTGCATATTTTTCTATCCACCAGTCTTCTAAGCTTCTCATTGCTGCTTTTTGTGATTTCGATTTGTCTTTGTATCCACTCAAGTGTAAAGCGCCATGAATGATTACTCGCAATAGTTCTTCGGGGTATTTTTTATTAAAGGTTTCTGCATTTTCTTTCACCCGTTCAATGCTGATAAAAATGTCGGATAATATTAGGGAAGATTTTTTATCACTTAAATCAAACGTAATAATATCAGTATAGGTGTCATGCTGAAGATATGCTTGATTGATGCTTAAAACAAATTTATCTGTAGAAAAAATATAAGCTACTTGGCTTTCTTTTTTTGTGTAATGGAAAATTAATTCACTGATGAAACGACCTAATTTTCGTTTTTGTTTTAAACCAGAAACAATTTCTTTGTCAGTAAAACTACAAGTAGAATTTTCGATATTAGAATCTTTATTGGATGAATTCGTAACTTTCACTTTTGAAATTTAAATGGTAGCAATCACACTCACGCTATTTTCAACAATATCGCCGATTTTTACATTTACTTTTGTGCCAATAGGTAAGTATAAATCTACTCGTGAACCAAATTTGATAAATCCTAGTTCTTCATTTTGAACTGCATGGTCGCCTTTTTTAGAATATACACAAATTCTTCGAGCAACAGCTCCTGCAATTTGACGAATTAATATTTCTGCTTTGTTGCCTTTTACAACAATCGTGCTTCGTTCATTTTCTGTACTTGATTTTGGATGCCAAGCAACTAAATATTTTCCTTTGTGATATTTTACATATTGTACAATCCCACTCATTGGATATTTATTTACATGCACATTCAAAGGCGACATAAAAATTGATATTTGCAACCGTCTGTCCTGAAAATATTCGGTTTCTGTAGTTTCTTCTATTACAACTACTTTTCCATCACATGGTGAAATGATTAAATCATCTCCAACAGTAGCGATTCTTGCTGGCATTCTGAAAAACCAAAATACCCAAAACCACAATGCTCCTAATATCAATGCCAATGGAAATGTAATGATTGGCCATTCACTTAAAAATGTAAAAAGTAACCACAAAACAATAGCATATAATACCGTGGCTACTACACAATACATCCAACCTTCTTTATGTAAACGCATATTAAATTTAATTTATACTGCGAAAATAAGATAAAGAAGGCAATTAGGCAATGAGATAATCCTTTCTCTGCGCTTTTAAGAATATTGTGTTATTGCTTTTTATCTTGTTTATCAAACCATACTAACATGGCTGGCAAAATAGTTAAGTTAGTGACCATGGCCAATATCAATGTAAGTGCAGTTAAATAACCTAAAGATTTGGTTCCGTCAAATTCTGAAACTAAAAAAACAATGAAGCCCGCTGCTAAAATCAATGATGTGTAAATGATGCTAATTCCTGTTTCTTGAATAGTTGCTTTTACGGTATTCTCAATGTGGTAATCATTCGCTATTAAATCTTGTTTATAATTTACTAAAAAACGAATCGTAACATCTATTGCAATTCCTAATGCAATACTAAATACCAATACGGTAGAAGGTTTGAGCGGAATATTAAAAAAGCCCATTACACCGGCTGTTATGGCTAAAGGGATTATATTGGTAATGATGGAAATAATTACGACACGCCATTTTTTGAATAAAAAGACCATGCAAAATAATATCATTACCAAGGCTAAAATCAAACTGTCTCTTAAACTGTTGACAATAAACTTGCTGCCTTCTAAAAAGGTAATACTGGTTCCTGTAAAGTTAATTTGATACCGTGAGGTGTCAAAAATGGCTGCCGCTTCTTGATTGATACTGTCTAATAATTTAGGCAATTCTATTGAGCCTATATCTTCAATTCCAATACTGATTCGAGCATAGCGTTTATTAGAGTCTACAAATGATTTTACTAAATTATTAAATTGCGATTTACCTGTATCGGCTTTCATGCGCAAATAGGGAAGTAAAAATGCCACGTCAAAACTATTAGGAACGCCATAACTAGTGCTATCTCCATCATAATAAGCTTGTCTTGCAAATTTGATAGCCTCCACAATTGACAATGGTTTCCCTATTTGTTTGTGTGCTCGAATGGCTGTTGTAAATTCATCTATTTTTTGGATAGTAGGTAATGTAGTCGCACCATTTTTCTTTTTAGTGTCAATTACAATCTCTAAAGGAAGTACTCCATGATAATTTTTTTCAAAATATTTTAAATCAGTATAAATTTTATTTTTCTTCGGTAAATCATCTACTATAAAACCTTTGCTTTTTAGCATGGACATTCCAAAGCATGAAATGATCACCAAGCCTAACCAAATAGCAATGACTGTTTTTTTGTGATGAATGACCCAATATTCAAATTGAATTAAAACGGTAGATAGAAATTTATTATCTAAATATTTTGTCTCTTTGTCATTAGGTTCTTTTAAATAGCTAAATATTGGCGGGATGGTAAATAATGAAATTAAAAAAACTACAAGTATACTGATGCCAGCAACTAAGCCAAACTCTTTTAACACTTCACTTTCTGTAAAATAAAACACGCCAAAACCAATAGCAGCCGTAATGTTTGTAAACAATGTAACAATCCCCATTTTTTCAATCATCGCTAAAAGGGCTTGGTGCTTGTCTTTATAAATAGCAAATTGGGTATGGTATTTATTTAAAAAATAAATGCAATTCGGAATACCAATAACCACAATTAATGGTGCAATTAATGCCGATAACATCGAGATTTTATAGCCTAATAAAAATAAAATACCTAAAGCCCATGCCACCCCAGCAAATACAACCAATACAGAAAATAATACAGTACTAAATGATCTAAAAAATATAAATAAGATAATTGATGTCAGTAACAATGAAGCAATTAATATCAATCGCATTTCACCTTTTAAAGCTTCAGAAAACTCTGATCTGATAAAAGGTAAACCAGAATAATGAACCTCTATTTTGGTTTCTGTTGCAAATTGATCGGTTAGTTTTTTTATACGATCAACCAACTCTTTTCGGTTAGCCGTTTTAATGATGTCTTTATTTAAATAAATTGCCGTCAACGTAGAGTGTGTTTCAGCATTATATAATAAATCCTTATAAAATGGGAGGTTTAAAAACTCTACTTTGCTTGAATCTAGAGAAACACCGTTGGCAAATATTGTTTTGGTGATCAATTTTTCTGAGCTATCCGTTACCTGTTTTACCACGTTAATCGCTGTTGGTATCGATAGTGTATTTTCTACCCCATTTATTTTTTTAATTTCTTGTTGCCATTGGGTAAACGCTTTAAAAAATGCTGGTTCAAAAATATTTTCTTTATCAAATCCAACAACTAACATGGAGCCATCTTCACCAAACATTTTTTTGAAATTTTGATGCTCAATATATTTAGGATTGTCTTTGGGCACTGCACTGGAAGTATCATATTTCATTCTTGCTTTACTAGCAAAAAAAGCCATACAGATAGTAAGGGCAGATACAACAATCAAAATCGGGGTTCTAAATTTTAGAATAAATACGGCTAAACTCTTCCACATAAGTTCGCAAAGATAGTTTTCTGCCGTAAAAAGATGATACATTAAACAATAATCTTTCTTTTCTTTCGTTAAAAAATTCAAGTATTTTTGAATTATGATAAAAAAAGCCTCCCTTTTAATAGTTGCACTGGTTTGTACGATTGTGGTTTTTGCGCAAAAAATCCCCATAGGTTCTTGGCAATCGCATTTTTCTTACCTCACCGCAAATACCGTAGAATATTTCAATGGTAAAGTGTTTGTGGGAAGTCATCATTTAGTATCCTATTCATTTGCCAATCAAGAATTCACTACTTATTCTAAAGTAAATGGAATGAGTGATGTAAAAGTAAAATTAATGCGTTATGATGCGACAACTGGTTTTTCTATTATTATTTATGAAAATAGCAATATCGATTTGATGTCAGGAGAAACATTTTTTAATATTCCAGATATAAAAAATTTAAATACAACCGGTAGTAAGAAAATAAACAATGT